>JBPCLX010000251.1:0-48981 GCA_051002815.1 Gemmatimonadaceae bacterium | reverse complement strand
GACCGGCGGTAAAGAGGAATCCCGCGGCGACAATGCCTTGCGAGTAAGGGCCGATCGCGGCTGGGGCATTGGCGGTCTGGACTTGCGTGAGACTCACTCTGCTCTCCTGGTTGTGAAGGCGATGACTGGGATCGCCGCTTGTGATGATGAAAAACGACTTCGCGGGAGGGGGCACCGGGGGCTAAGGTATCTCCGATCCACTATCGATCGCCAGCCCGAACAAACGTGCTGCGTTGTCGGCGGTCTGCCGTCCGAGGGTGCGCGCGTCCACTCCTCGCGCCGCGGCAAGACGGTCGATGGTGCGGACGACCCACGCGGATTCGTTTCGCTTGCCGCGGTGAGGTGCCGGAGACAGGTACGGGGCGTCGGACTCGACAAGCAGGAGGTCGTCAGGCACCAGCCGCAGCAACGCGTCATCGGTCCACTTCCGGAAGGTGATGATTCCACTGAACGAGATCATCCAGCCGGCGTCGAGGCCCTTGCGCGCAAGCTCGGCCGACCCCGTGAAGCAGTGCAGCACTCCGCGTATTCCGCTGGCTCCGGCCTCGGCGATCATCGCTCCCGTATCGTCCTCCGCTTCCCGCGTGTGAACGACGACCGGTGCGTCACGCTCCTTCGCAAGAGCCAGTTGCCCGGAGAACGCGTCACGCTGGCGGGTCCGCGGCGAAAATTCGTAATGGTAGTCCAGACCGCATTCGCCCACCGCCACCGCGCCCCGGTCGAGGTGCGCCGCTATGGCCGGTACGTCGCGCGCGCCGTCGAAGACCATCGCGTCGTGCGGGTGCACGCCGGCGGTCCACCATACGAACCCCGGATGCGCGCCGGCGATAGCCTCGGCTCGCCCGGCCGCATCCAGCGATTCGCCGATGCACACGATCCCCCGCGCGCCCGCCGAACGAGCGCGCGCGATCACATCTTCGCGATCGCCGTCAAATGCCGGATCGGCCAGATGCGCGTGACTATCAATAAATGCCGGTGGCACTTCGGCCGAATCACCGCGCGCCGGCGGGCTCCTTCGACCGCACGGCCGACGGATCCTCCCGGGGCACTCGCGGCTTACCCTTGGCCGTGGCCTCGCCGGCCCGGCGCGACCACTTGTTCTCGATCAACAGGAGAAGGGGGCTGGCGACGTAGATCGAGCTGAATGTGCCGACGATGATGCCGAACGACATCACCCACGCGAACGGACGAATGACTGCGCCGCCGAACACAAGCAGGGCGAGCAGCGAGGCGAGCGTCGTCGTGCCGGTCATGACCGTTCGAGGCAGCGTCTCGTTGACCGAGCGGTTGAGCAGATCTCGCAGAGATGACCGGTGATCGCTCCGAAGGTTCTCTCGAACGCGATCGAACACCACGACCGTATCGTTCATGGAGTAACCCACCACGGTGAGTATCGCTCCGACGACGAACAGGGAGATCTCGAGATTCATGTACTGCATGAATGCGATCGTGGCCACGATGTCGTGCACGGTGGCCAGCACAGCGGCCAGGCCGAACCGCCATTCGAACCGCCAGGCCAGATAGATCAGCGTCAGGGCGAACGCAATGAGCAGCGCGACCGCTGCCTGACGCCGCAGCTCCGAACCAACCTTAGGTCCGACCGCCTCGGTACGCAGGACGTTCAGCTCGCCCTCGCCGAACCGCTCGGTGAGGACGCTCGTGATTCTGGTCGCCACCGTCTCGGCTCCGCCCGTCTGCTGAGCGACGTGCTCTTCTTCCTGGGCGCGTATCACCAGCTCGCTTGGGCTGCCGAAGGTCGAAATTTCCACCCCTGGCAGACCGGCATCGGCCAGCGCGCTCCGTACATCGGCGATATCGGGTGCCTGCCGAAACTGCACCTGCATCAGCGTGCCGCCGGTGAACTCGATGCTGTAGTTGAACCCACGAATCGGCAGCAGCACCAGCGCGGGAATGATGAACAGGACCACCACCAGTGCCGCGGTGCGCCAGCGGCTGAGGAAGTCGATCTTCGTGTTGTGGAGAATGCGCAGCATTAGATGCTCAGCGATTGGGCTTCACGCGAACGCTGAAGCCAGATGAGGAACAGGGTTCTTACGACGAAGATCGCGCTCACCAGCGACGCGGCGAGTCCGGCGAGCAGGGCGACGGCAAACCCCCGCACCGGTCCGGTTCCGAACTGGTAGAGAATTGCCGCCGTGAGGGCAGTGGTCACGTGGGTATCGACGATCGCGCTCCACGCCTGGTCGAATCCCCCATCGATCGCCCGGCGAACCGTCTTGCCCGCATCCAGCTCCTCCCGGATACGTTCGAAGATCAGGAAGTTTGAATCGACCGCCATTCCGATCGAGAGCACGAATCCGGCGAGGCCCGGAAGGGTGAGCACCGCATCGAATCCCGCCAGGATCGCAAGCGTCGTCAGGCCGTAGAAGGCCAGACCACAAACCGCGAGAAACCCGGAGAACTTGTAGTAGACCATCATTATTCCAACTACGAGCGCGATCGACAGAAGACCAGCAGACAATCCCTGGCGAATCGCGTCCTCGCCAAGGCTGGGTCCAATCGTCCGCGACTCGACGACCTGCAGCTTTACCGGAAGCGCGCCGGCCCGGAGCACGAGCGCCAGGTCCTGCGCTGCCTGCAATGGCTTGCCGGACATTGTGATCTGCCCACGGGTGCCGATCGCTCCACGGATCACCGGTGGCTGACCCTGCACGACATCGTCGAGCACGATCGCCATGTAATCGCCGATGTGACGCTGCGTCTCCGCCCGGAAGCGTCGTCCCCCCTGATTGTTCAACTCGAAAGAGACGACGTTCCCCTCGATCGGATCGGTGATCGGACGCGCGTCGGTGAGATACTCACCCGTTATGATCGGCCGGGCGTCGAGCACGTAGAAAGTTCTGAACCCGGGCTGCGTCGCCGCGTCGCCCTCGGCGCCGAAGCGCACGACCTTGCCAGGCGGGAGGGCAGCCTGCACCGCCGGCAGACTGAAGTAGCGCCGCACGTTCCCGATGTTCTCCTCGGGGACCGCGTACTCGCCGGGTAACCCGGTCGGCTGAATGAGGCTGGAAAGCGCGCCATCCGCACCTAACACCAGATCGGTTTCTGCCGTATCGGCGGCGGCGGTGGTGTCCCCGGGAGCTGCGCTGTCGGTGGTGAAGAGCTGGTCCAGCGCCAAACGCGAAGCGGTATCACCACTCGCAGTCGCCACACGTGTTCCTTCACCCAGATCCCGAAGAATGCGATCGATGCGCGGAAGCGATCGCTCGAGCGCCCTGGTCTCGTCGGTCATCTGGAACTGAAGGAATGCCGACCGCTTTACGAGCGCCTCGGCGCGCTCCCGATCTTCAATCCCCGGAAGTTCGACGATGATCCGGTCGGTTCCGACCTTCTGCACCACCGGCTCCGAGACTCCGAACTCATCGATACGGGTTCGCACGACCTTGAGCGCGCGATCGATCGCATCCTCTCTGTCGGCGACCGTACCCTGCGCCTCATCGATCTCGAGGGCCAGATGCATCCCCCCGCTCAGATCCAGTCCCTTCTTGAGCGGGACGCGCCGGATCGTGGTATCACGGAACGAGCCGTCAGCGTGCCTCACGCGCACACTCACGTCGCGCGGAAAGAGCGCGTAGACGGAAATGGCGATGAGGGCGAGAATGATGAGTACGCGATTGCGAATGGACATTCTACTGCGATAGAGGTTTAGGGAGAGACCTGAAGGTTAGAAATGGCGCCGTGCGGAGTCAACGCGGCCTTGGCCGCGTCCGCATCCCTATGTAGCTGCGCGACGAGCGCCTCGGCCCCGTCAAACGGTCGCGTCTCGCGCAAGTACCTGAGGAACTCGATCGAGACATGGTGGCCGTACAGGTCCAGGTCGGCCTCGAACAGGTGCGCTTCCAGCGAAATGGTCGCGTCGCCAAACGTGGGTCGTCCCCCGAGATTCATCATCCCGCCAAACGTACCGGCGCTCGATCGCACACGCACGGCGTATACACCGTTCCGTGGCAGAAGCTTCCGCTCAGGAGGCGAACCGAGATTTATCGTGGGAAAGCCGAGCAGACGGCCGCGGCGGTCCCCCTGGCGCACCGTTCCCGAGACTGAATAAGGACGGCCCAGCATCGTCGCCGCTTGATCGAGGTTCCCCGAGGTGATCTCGCGACGGATTCGCGACGACGAAATGGGCGCCGCATCGGTCGCCGTGACCGGCCCTAGCACCTCGACGTCGAATCCCCTCTGCTCACCCAGTTCGCGCATGACATCGGCGCTTCCCTCGCGTCCCCGGCCGAAGTGGTGATCGTATCCAATTACGAGCTGCCGAACGTGGAAGCGGCGCAGCAGCACCTCGTCCACGAACTGCGCGGCGGTGAATCGGCGAAGCGCGTCGGTAAAGGGAACGATTGCGACGTAGTTGATGCCGCTCTGTGCAACGACCTCGAGCTTTTCCCGGCCTACGGTAAGAAGCGCGGGAGCATGCTGCGGCCGAACGACCTCCAGCGGGTGCGGATCGAAGGTGACCAGTACGCTGTGCAACCCGGTCCGATCTGCACGCTCGGCTATGCGCGACAGTACCAACTGGTGGCCGCGGTGCACGCCATCGAAGGTGCCGACCGTGCAAATGGTGCCTGGTGAGTCCGGCGGAAGGCCGGAATCTTCCCAACCACGAAAGCGGCTAGCCAACGCTGTTCTCGGAGGAAGTCGATTCACCGCCCTCTTTACCCGGCTTGGCCATCACCACGCGCGGCTGCCACCGTTCGCCGCGGCGTTCGGCAAGTGCGACCAGGGTTTCGCTGTCTCCAGCCAGAAGGGCGGCGCGGTCACCCTCGACTGTTGCCGGAACCTCCTGGCCGCGAACGACGCGGGTGATGTCGGCGGGCACGAGCCGCTGAGTACCCATTCCCGCGAGGGCTTCGAGCGGCGGCCGCAGACGCGCGCGTTGCTCCTGCAGGTCGGAAACTGTTGCCGCGTCCTCGACTCGGAAGGGCCCGATCGCCGTCCGTCGCAGCGCCTTCAGATGAGCGGCGCTGCCAGTGAGCCGTCCCAGGTCGCGGGCCAGTGCGCGAATGTAGGTTCCCCCGCCGCAGGTGATCTCGACGTCGAGGTCGTGATCGCGCCACGCGCCAAGGCGCCACTCATGGACGGTCACCGGCACTGCCGCGAGCGCCGGCGTCTCGCCCGCTCGCGCAAGGTCGTAGGCACGCTTGCCGCCTACGTGCTTGGCGGAGTAGGCCGGTGGAAGCTGGTCGATCGTCCCGGTAAGGGCGGGGATCGCATCTTCCACCGCCTGACGAGAGGGCGGCGGTGCGGTTCGGACGACCGATCCCTCCAGGTCGTCGGTATCGGTTTCGACGCCGAAGCGGATCGTAGCCGTGTAGCGCTTGGGCTCGCCGTTCATGTAAGGCAGCAGCCGCGTGGCACGCCCCAGAAGCAGCACGAGCAATCCCGTGGCGAATGGATCCAGCGTGCCGGCGTGCCCAATGCGTGGCTCGCCGATGGCCCGGCGTGCAGCGAGCACGACGTCGTGCGATGTCATGCCGGCCGGCTTGTCAACGAGCAACAGCCCATCACGCGTCGACATCCTCGTCAGGCGGAAGTGTTCCGTCTTTTATCCGCGCGAGGAGTGTCTCGATTCGCGCGGCGTGCTCGACCGACGGATCCAGACGGAAGCTCAGCTCGGGCGCGAAGCGAAGTCGCAGAATTCGGCCGAGCGAGCCGCGCAGATACCCAGCCAGGCTGTCGAGCCCCTCGAAGGTGGACTGCTTCTCCGCCTCGGTTCCCATGACGCTGACGAACACGCGCGCGGTGCGCAGATCCGGGGTCACATCCACCGCGGTAACGGTGACGAGACCCTGGATGCGCGGATCCTTGGCTTCGGTCGAGAGAAAGCGAGCCACTTCTTCCCGAATGCCTTCGGCCACGCGCTCGCTGCGGCGGCTATCGTGCGCCATTCCGCTGCCTCACAGGAAGGTGGTGATGGAATCGATGATCCGGCACGTTGGCGCGGAGGCGACCATGCGGTCGGCCGAGGAGAGCACGGAGGCGGCGTGGCGGCGGTCGGTGGCAACCGTGCACGCGGTGATCTCGGCGCGCTGCCACACGTCATGGTGACCGGTTTCGGCCACCGACACGTTGAACTCGTTATGCAGGCGGTCCTTCAGGCTGCGCAGGACGGACCGCTTGTCCTTCAGGGAAGCCGCGCCCGGCAGGTGCACCTCCCACGAAACCACGCCGATCACCACGCCTCAGGACGCGGGGCTCGGCTGAAGCGTCCGCGCCACCTCCTCCGTGCGATACGTCTCCAGGACGTCGCCGAGCTTGATGTCGTTGAAATTGGCGATTCCGATTCCGCATTCGAACCCTTCGCGCACCTCGCGCACATCATCCTTGAAGCGACGGAGCGAGTCGATCGTTCCCTCGTACACCTCGACTCCATCGCGAATGACGCGAATGCGGTTGCCACGGGTGACCGTGCCACTGCGCACGAAGCTGCCGGCAATCGTGCCGGCCTTCGGCACCTTGAAGACTTCGCGCACTTCGATTTCGGCGGTGACGACGTCCCTCTGTTCGGGCCGCAACAGCCCCTCGAGAGCGGCGCGCACATCCGAGACTGCGTCGTAGATGACGCGATACAGCTTGATGTCCACGCCTTCACGCTCGGCCGATGCACGCGCCTTGGTGTCCGGGCGCACGTGGAAGCCGATGATGATGGCGCCCGCGGTCTTGGCGAGAAGAATGTCACTCTCCGAGATGGCCCCGACGCCGCGTTGGATGACGTCGACCTGCACTTCTTCGTTAGACAGCTGTTGCAATGCATCGGCAAGCGCTTCCGCCGGGCCGCCCTGATCGGCCTTGATGATCAGGTTGAGCATCCGGGTCTCACCGGCGGCTGCCTGGGTCATGAAGTCCTCGAGCGTCACGGCGCCCTTGGTCGTGCGCCGGCTCCTCGCCTCGCGATCGAGCCGTTCGCGGCGCTGCGCAATGTCTCGCGCCGACTGAGCATCCTCGACCACAATGAACTGATCGCCGGCGGTCGGCGTGCCGTTCAGGCCCAGCACCTGAACCGGAATCGCCGGCACCGCTTCCTTGACGACCTTGCCGCGCTCATCGAGCAGCGCACGGACGCGGCCGGAGTACATGCCGACGATGAAGTCGTCTCCCACGCGCAGAGTGCCGTTCTGCACGAGCACGGTAGCCACCGCGCCCTTGCCTGGATCGAGCTGCGCTTCGATGACCGTTCCGCTTGCGCGGCGGTCGGCGTTGGCCTTGAGATCGAGAATTTCGGCCTGCAGCAGAATCTGATCGAGCAGTTCCTGAACGTTGGTGCCCTTCTTGGCCGAGATCTGCGTGTGAAGCGTGTCGCCACCGAAGTCCTCCAGCACGACGCCGTGCTGTAGGAGGTCCTGCTTGACCTTGGCGACGTTTGCGTTAGGTAGGTCGATCTTGTTGATGGCCACCACCATCGGCACGCCGGCGTTCTTGGCATGCGAAATGGCCTCGATGGTCTGCGGCATGACCTGATCATCGGCGGCAACGACGAGCACGACGATGTCGGTGATCTGGGCGCCACGCGCCCGCATCGCGGTAAACGCTTCGTGGCCAGGCGTATCGAGAAAGGTGATTGCCCTGCGGTCCGGCAGCGATACGTGATAGGCGCCGATGTGCTGCGTAATGCCGCCGGCTTCACCGGCAACTACGGTCGCCGTGCGAATGTAGTCGAGCAGCGAAGTCTTCCCGTGGTCGACGTGGCCCATGATGGTGACAACCGGAGGCCGCCAGTTGAGGTCTTCCGGCGCGTCCTTGGCAATCTCCTCTGCCGGTGCGGCGTATTCCTCTTCGCGCATGGCCTGGAAACCGAACTCGCCGGCGACCATTTCGATCTGGTCGAAGTCGAGCCGCTGATTGATGGTGATCATCAACCCGAGATTCTTGAACGCAAATCCCACGATCTGCGACGCGGAAATTCCCAGCGTTTCGGCAAGCTCGCTCACCGTGATGAACTCGTTCACGCGCACCGTCTTCCGCTCGCGCTCGGCCATCTCCCGCCGCTGTGCCTCGAGCTCCTCACGTGCCGACCCGTCGTCGCGGCGACCGCCACGCCTCGTCGGCGCCGCGCGCATCTGTCCCATGGTGCGCGCGATGTTCTGCGTGACGGCTTCCTGATCCACGTTTCCGCGCTTGCCCTTCTTGCGCTTGCCGCCGCGTCGCGGCTCTTCTCTGCGAGCCGGCGGTGCGCCGGCCGGTGCAGACGCGCCTCCCCCGGAGGGGGCGCCGGCAGCTGACGCCGGCCGGGACGGGAACGGTGTAGCGGAGGCCACAGGCATAGGTCGACGCGGCATGTCTCGCGTCACCGGCGTGGGGCGGCGCAAATCCTGGGTGTGTGAGCGCGTCGAAGTACCGGCGTGAGCCGGAACCGACTGGCGCGGCTCACGCTCCTGGGGAGTCGGGGCGGGGCGTCGCGGCGCCGACCGGTCATCTGAAGGCGGAGAGACTGGCGCGGCTCCCTGTGCCGCTGTACGCTCGGGGCGAGCATCGGGCGGAGTGGCGGCGGATGGCGAGGCGTGGCTCGGGGCCGGCTCCAGCTTCGGCGTGCGCGGTATCTCGGTTTCGGCGACCGGTGCGGCTTCGCGCGGCGGCTCGACCTCGGCCGGCGGCGCGGCCACTTCGGCGGCGGCGACATCGTGCGCGTCCTGCTCGGCCTGGGCGGCGGCAACATCTGCTGCCTTACGACGCCGCACCTTGACCGGACCGCCTGACGAGCCGGCCGAATCGGCCTTCTGCGCCGGCTCCACACCGGGCGCCTCGACAGGAGCGGCAGCAGGCTTTTCTGCCTTCGCCGCCGTCTTGGCCGTTCCGCGACGGCGACGAGTCGGCGCCGCCGCCGTTTTTTCGGCGCGCGCGCGCTTCTCCCGCTCCCAGCGGGCACGCAGCCGTGACACCTGGTCATCAGTCAGCTCGCTCATATGACTGCGAACCGGGACATCCAGTTGCCGGAGCATGTTTACCAGCTCCTCACTGGAAATCCCGAACTCACCAGCCAGGTCGTGCACCCGAAGCTTGATCAAAACCATTCTCCTATGGGGTCGAGGCCCCGGCCGCGTTCCAAGCCGCGCGAACGCCGCGCGCCAGATCGCGATCCAGGATGCCGACGACCGCCGTCGATTCCCTGCCGACCGCCGCGCCCAATGCGGACGCCGAAGGCCCTTCCACTATCGTGACCTGCCGTGCCCGAAGGAGCGGCATGATCTTGTCCTTGCTATGCCGCGAAACATCAGGTGCCACCACGGCCACCTGTACCTTTCCGCGCTTTGCTGCATTGCGAACCTGCTCCACGCCTACCACGACCAGCCGTCCGCGCGCTCCAAGCCCTATCAAGCCCGCGATCCGCCGCCACTGAACCTCCGAGAGCGGCTCGGCCGGCGTGCCGGTCACGCCGGTTGTCCTTCCAACGGCGGCTCCTCGGGTGGAGCGTCGGCCGACGCCCCGTTTGCATCGGGAGCCGATCCCTCTTCGGTCAACTCGTTGATCATCGCCATGATGCGATCTGCCTCCTCGGGCGCAATGCCCGGAAGCTTGAGGAAATCCTCACGCTCCAGATCGATGATGTCATTGAGCATTCGATAGCCGCCATGCTCGAGAATGGCCACCGTCGCCGGACCCAGGCCATCGATCTCGGTAAGCTGGAAGTCCGGTGCCTCCTCTTCGTCAGGCAGCGGAGCGAACAGCGGAGCCTCGCCACCACGCTCCAGCCATTCACGGCTCGAGTACAGGTCGATCTTCCATCCGGTGAGTTCCGAGGCAAGGCGCACGTTCTGGCCGTTCTTGCCTATCGCGAGCGAAAGCTGATCCTCGTCCACCACCGCCTGAATCGTCTTCCCGGCCGGATCGCTGAACACCCGGGCAATTCTCGCTGGGGCGAGCGCCATTTTCGCGAACCGCTCGGGATCGGGCGACCAGGGCACGATGTCGATGCGCTCGCCTCCGAGCTCATTGACCACGGCCTGCACGCGCGAGCCCTTGAGACCCACGCACGCACCGACAGGGTCGATGGCATCGTCGCGCGAGAACACGGCGATCTTGGTGCGGAATCCGACTTCGCGCGCGACCTCCTTGATCTCGACGATTCCCTGCTGAATCTCCGGAACCTCGAGCTTGAACAGCGCCACGACGAACAGTCCGTCGGCGCGGCTCATGATCAGGCGAGGCCCCTTGGGGGTCTCCTCAACTCGCTTGAGCACGGCCCGAATGGTCTCGCCCTGATGGTAGTGCTCGCGGTGATTCTGTTCGCGATACGGAATGATCGCCTCGGCCTCCCGAAACTTGTTCAGCATGATCACCAGCTTGCCGCGCTCGATCTGCTGGACCTCCCCCGACAACAGCTCGCCTACTCGATCGGCAAACTCGTCACGGATGCGCGACCGTTCGCGCTCCCGAACGAGCTGCAGAATGCGCTGCTTCGCCGCCTGCGCGGCCATGCGGCCGAACTCGGTGAAGTCGACAGGGATCTCGACGACATCGCCCAATTCGAACGCCTCGTCGTAGAACTTTGCGTCATCCAGTGAAATCTCGCGCACGTCGTCGGTCACCTCGGCAACGACACTGCGGAGTCGCACGATGCGGATCTGACCACGATCTTCGTCGATATCGACCTCGGCCTGCACGGTCGGACCATATCGCTTCGCCAGCGCCGCGAAGATGCCGTTCTCCAGCAGGCCGTGAAGCTCCGCACGATCCAACTGCTTGGCGTTCGAGATCTCCCGAATCGCGGTCAACATGTCGGCGGAACTGACCATCTATGAACTCCTTACCTGTTACCAGTGAAATGCCAGTCGGGCTTCCTTGACCTCGGCAAGAGGGACACGGTGTTCGGTGCCGCGCTCATCGCGCACCACCGCCGCCTCCGCCCCTGGCTCCCCCTCGATTCCGACTATTTCGATTTCTACGCGCCCACCCAGCCGCGCGCTCAATACTTTTGCCGTGCGGCCGGCGAACCGCTGCCAGTCCGACGGGCGCCGGAGAAGTCGCTCGACTCCGGGTGACGACACCTCCAACACGTAGCGCTCCGACACCAGCCCGCTCGCATCCAGCACCAGTTCCAGCGCCCTGGACACGCGCGCACAATCCTCCACTGTTACCGCCGAGCCGTCCGTCCGATCAATCCGGACGTCAACCGTCGGTCGCGACTTGGACCCACCCCGGCGAACCTCGACAACTTCGTAACCGGTGGCGGCAACTTCTTGTTCTATCAAAGTTTGCAGATCATCACTCACGTAACTTCTCAGCTGGCGCCGCCAGAGTCCGGGAACAAAAAAATGTGGGGGCATCATCCCCACATTCCAGCACATGGCTCCCGGGGGCCACGCTGCCAATCGTGAATCTAGATTCGCGCGGGGGGGGAGTCAATTGGCGGGAGGGGGCAAACGGGAATCGGGAATCGCTCGAACTGTCGCGACAATCACCGCTAGCTGACGCCCGCGATCGCCGCACCGGTGCGAAAAGAAGCGCTCGTTATGGCACCGGGTGCACCACCGGCTCACCGATACCTGGCGAACTCCGAGCTCGGCGGCCTGGCGTGCGAGCAACTCCCGGAGGTCGACGCACGCCGGTTCCTCGACGGCGCGCGCCGTAAGGCGCTCGTACACATCGGGACCCACTTCGTAGCATGCGCCGCATATCGAGGGACCAAAGTGGACCACCAGAGCGCTCGCCCCGAGTCCCGCTTCGGTGAAGCATTCAATGCCCCGCGCGAGGATATTTCCCGCCGTACCGCGCCAGCCAGCATGGAGAACCGCGCTGGCGCCGGATGGATGTGCGATGAAGACGGGTACGCAATCGGCGACAGTGACTGCCATCGCCGTGCCGCGCGCGGGCGCAAAGTGACCGTCGGCCGGAAGACCGCGGAGCCACCCGTCCCATCCGGTCGCGTGCCTCAGCACGTCGTTGCCGTGGACCTGCCGGGCCGTAGCGAAGCGCGTCGACCATTGGCCGAGATAGTCGAGCAGTCGATGCCATCGTGTCATGGACTCGGCGGCGGGCTCGGGGGACATCGTATTGAACGAGCCCGCGTCGCGCGTAGTCGTAAAGGCGTGAAATCCGATGGCCTCGAGCTCCGGAACCGGCTCGTGCGCAATCACTCTACTGGGGCCGCTCCTGCACTCGCTCGATGCGCGCTCCGAGCGCGGCGAGACGCTCGTCTATCCGCTCGTAGCCGCGCTCGATCTGACCCACGTTTCGGATCACGCTCGTGCCGTTGGCACAGAGCGCCGCCAGAAGGATTGCCATGCCGGCCCGAATGTCCGGACTCTCGACCGTCGCACCTCGCAGCTGTGAAGGGCCGGCAACAAGCGCGCGGTGTGGGTCACATAGCACGATGCGCGCGCCCATCGCCACGAGCTTGTCCACGAAGAACATTCGCGACTCGAACATCTTCTCGTGCATGAGGATTATGCCGGTGCACTGAGTGGCGGTGACAATAGCAATGGACATGAGGTCGGCGGGAAATGCGGGCCACGGCTGGTCTTCCAGCTTGGCGACGTGCCCCCCGATGTCGTCACGGATGCGCAGCGATTGATTGGCCGGGATGATCAGGTCGTCGCCTTCCTTTTCGCATTCTACTCCCAGCCGCTCGAATCCCATGAGCACCATGCGAAGGAACTCGACCCCCGCCCCCTCGATGCGCAGCGCCGAACGTGTTACAGCCGCGAGCCCAATGAAGGAGCCCACTTCGATATGGTCTGGGCCGATTCCGTATCGCGCACCACCGAGCGGGGCACCGCCGTGGATCGTGAGAGTATTGGTTCCGATTCCTTCGATGCGCGCGCCGAGTGCCACGAGAAACCGCGCGAGATCCTGCACGTGAGGCTCGCTCGCCGCGTTTCGCAGCACGGTGGTGCCTGACGCGGCAACGGAAGCGGTGAGGGCGTTCTCGGTGCCCGTTACGCTCGGTTCATCGAGAAAAACGTCGGCTCCTCGCAAGCCAGTGGACCGCAGGTGAAACGAATCGCCGAGCGCCCACTGCGCGCCTAACTGCTCCAGCGCCAGGAAGTGGGTGTCCAGGCGCCGGCGGCCAATCACGTCACCGCCCGGAGGGGGAAGCCGCACCTCGCCGCACCGGGCGAGCAGCGGCGCCGCCAGGAGGATCGAGGCGCGGATTCGAGCGCAGAGCTGCGGATCGAGCGTACTGGCTCGCAGCTCCCTGGCGTGCATCTCCAGCGTGTTGCGGTCTGCCCAGCGCGCCTCCACACCGACCGTCCGCACCAGCTCGACCAGTGTTTCGACGTCGCGGATTCGGGGCACGTTCTCCAGCGTCACCGGCTTATCGGTGAGCAGCGCCGCGGCTATAATCGGTAGCGCGGCGTTCTTGTTGCCCGAGGGTCTGATGGAGCCTGAGAGCGGATGACCGCCCTCGACGATGAACTGCACGGCAGTCACTCGCTCGAAATGGGAATAGCGTCGAGCGCGAAGGATGGACGGCACTGTCCGGCGAAGTCAAGCAGCGTCAGTCGCTTGACACGCATTTTGGTCTCCGGTACGGTTCACAGGTGCCCCTCACCCTGATCTCATTCATGCATGCAGCTGCTGATCGCCGTCATCAATCATGAAGAAAAGCTCGACGACGTCCTTGCCGGGTTCGTGGAGCTCGGAATTACGGGCGCGACGATCATCGGCAGCGAGGGCATGGGACGCGTGCTAAGCCACGATGTGCCGATATTCGCAGGACTCCGGTCGCTGACAGCGCGGTCGCGGCCGAACAACCAGACTGTATTCAGCGTCGTGGAGGATGACAAGGTTGATGCCGCCATCGCGCTGATGCAGGAGGTCTGTGGCGATCTCGATTCCCCCGGAGCCGGAATAGTATTCGTGGTGCCGGTGACACGGGTCGTAGGACTCGCCGCGGAGCTTGAATCGGAAGAGAAGTCAGCAGGCTGAAGTGTCTGGCCTTCCCCTTGCACCGCGGATTGCTCGTTGAGCACGATGCGGTGCCTATCGCAGCCGGCCGACCTACTCCGGACACCCGAGCATGCTTAACTGGTTATCGACAGCCGGAGCGTTTGCATTGCAGGGCACTCTCCCCGACACGATCGTCACGATCAACGCGGAGCCGCCCGGCGGCATGTTCGAGCGCGTTGCGAGTATTGCAAGCGGGCTCATGTCGATCGCGATGTTGGTGCTGACTGTATTCCTGGTGCCCGCAGCGTACAACTTCCGGAAGAGCTATAAGCGCATCAACCAGCTGTTGGACCGCGTGTACGCCGACATCAACCCGATCGTGAAGCACGCGAACACGATCAGTGACAACGTCGATTACATCACGACCTCGATCCGTGTCGACGTTCAGCAGGTGAACCGGACGATCGCGGAAGCGAATCGCCGGATGATGCAGGCCTTGAAATTGTCGGAGAAACGAATACACGATTTCAACGCCCTGATGGAGGTAGTGCAGCGGGAGGCCGAGGGGGCGTTCGTCACGACGGCCTCAACGTTGCGAGGAGTTCGCGCGGGGACCGCCGCGTTTCAGCAAGGCGAGCTGAACGGTGCGGATGACCATGACGAGGAATACCTGGACGCGGAGGAGGAGCGAGATGGAAACGACGACGCAGGCACGCCCACGGCGGGCCGCGAGGAACCGCGGATCAAACGCCGGCCGTAGTTCGGCGCCGGCGCGGGACGAGTTCGACCTGCTGACGGCAATGTTGATGGGAGTGGCGATCGGCACCACGGTGACTCTGTTGCTTCGACAGGGGCCGCGCGGGCGTCCTGCTGGGGCGATACTGGCAGCCGCGGGAACCGGATCGGCCGCCGCCGGACGGTGGGCGGGAAGAGGCGCCAAGCGCGGCGCGGAGTGGGTAGGCGAGCGAGGCGAGAAGATCGTCGACCGGATGCCCTCGCTTGATGATGTCGCCAGTGAGGTCGGCGATTATCTCTCCGCTGCGCGCGAGACGATCTCCGATACCGTTTCGGATGAGCTGCGCGATCTGCGAAAGGCACTTCGCAAACAGCGCAAGCGGTTAGGCGTATAGCCGCGGGAGTGCGGCCGGGACGAATACTGCTCTGGAGCGTGGTGGCGGTTGCCGCCGTCGCGCTCCTGCCCTCCCCCGCGTACGCATGGACGCCGGGGACGCACATCTTCCTCGGCGACGCGGTGCTGCGCTCGCTGGAAGTTCTGCCCGCGGCGGTCGCGGCGCTTTTGCGCGCCTATCCGGGCGACTTTCTCTACGGGTCGATCGCCGCCGACACGAGTATCGCAAAGAAGTACGCACCGGCCGGCCGCCACTGCCACTCGTGGGCGGTCGGGTTGGAGATCCTCGAGCGCGCCGACGAGGAGCGGCTCCGCGCATTCGGCTTCGGCTATCTCGCTCATCTAGCCGCCGATGCAGTCGCGCATAACTACTTCGTACCTCGATATCTCGTCCTCGCATCCAAGACGTCGGGACTCGGACACAGCTACTGGGAGTCGCGCTTCGAGACGCATCTCAGCGAGCGGTACAGTCGCCGCGCGCGCGAACTGATTCTTCTCGACCATGCCGGCTCGGATGGGCACCTGGACCGGATCCTCAGCCCGACGATCTTCAGCACTTCGACCAACCGCCGGATCTTTCGCGGCATGGTCTACGTGACTGACACGGAGTCGTGGCAGCGGATCTTTCAACTCGCTGCCGATGCGAGCCGGTGGGACCTCCCCGACCCCGAGGTAGCCCGCTACCTGACGCGCTCGTACGAGTACGTGATGGATCTGCTGGCGCGCATGGACGAGGCGGAAGTGCGCGCGCTCGACCCGGCCGGCGATTCGGCGTTGCGTGAGGCGGTACGGGTTCGGCGCGATGCCAGGCGAACCGGCATGGCGTTCCATCTGGCGGAAGAAGCGATCCGGCGGTTCAATCTACCGGAAACTTCGTTAGGCTATGCCGCCGCACTGATCGACCCGCTCTACACCGCTGCCCGTTCCACCAGCAGCTGATTGACCTGCCGGGGATCGGCGCGCCCGCCGGACTTCTTCATCACCTGCCCGACCAGCACGCCCTGGAGCTTGCGCTCACCCTTCCGATAGCGCTCCCACTCAGCGGGGTGCTCGGCGATCACCGCATCCACCCAGGATGCGAGGGTGTCCGTATCCCGTTCCTGCAACACCCCCAGACGCTCGGCGATCTGCCCCGGCCGATCGCCGGACGTGGCCATCTCGGAGAATACGCGTTTGGCCGCCGAGTGACTCACTATGCCATCGCGGATCATGTCGAGTAGCGCGGCCAGATCCATCGGTCGCACCTTGAATCGCTCGAGCGGCGTGGCGGCGGCGGCGTTCACCGTAGCCAGCACCTCACCCATTACCCAATTGGCGGCCGGCTTGGCGTCGCCGTGCTGTCGGGCCACGCTCTCGAAGTACTCCGACAGCGCAGCGCTCGAGGTGAGAACCTCGATATCCGCGTCAGGCAGCGCGTAAGCCTCGGCGAACCGCGCGCGGCGCTCGCGCGGCAGTTCGGGCAGATCTTCGCGAACACGAGCGATCCATTCGGGCGCCAGAACGAGTGGCGGCAGGTCGGGCTCGGGAAAATACCGATAGTCGTGACTCGCCTCCTTGCTTCGCGCCGGTCGCACCTCGCCACGCGCGCCATCCCAGAGCATGGTGTGCTGCTCGACCGTTCCACCCGCGTCCACGACCGCGGCCTGCCGCAGGAATTCGGACTCGAGTGCCCGCTCGACGCCGGAAAACGAGTTCAGATTCTTCACTTCGGTCTTGGTGCCTAGCGAAGTTTCGCCTCTTGGGCGAATGCTGATGTTCGCGTCGACGCGGAGACTTCCCGCCTCCATGTTCGCGTCGCTCACCCCGAGATACTCGATGATCTGCTTGAGCGTCCGCAGGTAAGCGCCGGCCTCCTTCGACGATCGCATGTCCGGTTCGCTGACGATCTCGATCAGCGGCACCCCCGATCGATTCAGGTCGATCGCGGAGAAGCCCGGATACCGGTCATGAATCGACTTGCCCGCGTCTTCCTCCATGTGCACTCGCGTAATGCCCACCGTTATGGGCGATCCATCCTCGTTGGTGCCAATGACGAGATGCCCGTGTTCGGCAAGCGGCCGGTCGTACTGGGAGATCTGATAGCCTTTCGGGAGATCCGGATAGAAGTAGTTCTTGCGCGCGAACATCGACCGTGGGCGGACGGTGCAGCCGAGCGCTATCGCGGCGCGAGTCGCCAGGCGGACCGCCTCGTAATTGAGCACCGGCAGTGCGCCCGGGAGCGCCAGGCAGACCGGGCAGGTATTGGCGTTCGGCTCGTCGCCAAAATTGGTGGAACAGTTGCAGAACGCCTTCGTGCGTGTCTTGAGCTGGACGTGCACCTCGAGCCCGACGACCATCTCGTAGCGATCGACAACCTCTCGATTCGCGGCTGCTGGAGCAGTCATCGATGCGCCTCCTCGCCAAGAGTGCGTTCGAGAGCGAAGGCGGCTGCGAACATGGTTTCTTCCCCGAAGTGCGGCGCTATCAACTGCCCCCCTACCGGCAGGCCGTCCATCCGTCCGATCGGGACCGACACCGCGGGCACGCCGGCGAGGTTGGCGGTCGCAGTGAAGATGTCGTTGAGATACATGGAGTACGGGTCGCTGGTCTTGCTCCCGATCTCGAAGGCCGGAGTGGGCGTAGTTGGCGTGAAGATCACGTCCACGCCGTCGCTGAACGTACGCCGGAAATCCTCGGTAATGAGCGTGCGCACCTGTTGTGCCTTACGATAATATGCGTCGTAATAGCCGGCCGACAGCACGTAGGTGCCTAGCAGAATCCGGCGCGTGACCTCGGGACCAAAGCCTCGAGAGCGGGTAGCTTCATACATTGCGCGCAGGCCGTCGCCTTCGATCCGAAGCCCGTACCGAACGCCATCGAAGCGCGCCAGGTTCGACGACGCCTCGGCCGGCGCGATGATGTAGTACACGGGAATCGCCAGGGAGGTGTGCGGCAGCGAGATGTCCTTCACCGTTGCGCCGGCGTCGACGAGGCGTTCGAGAGCCCGGTCGCACATCCGCGCCATTCTCGAGTCGAGTCCATCCGGGAAGTATTCGCGTGGCTTGCCGACCACCATGCCGCTGATGTCGCGCTCGGCCGCTTCGCCGTACGCCGGGACCGGACATTCGTCGCTGGTGGAGTCCAGCGGATCCCGCCCCGCCACGACCTCCGTGCCGAGCGCCGCGTGCCTGACGTCGCATCCGAACACACCGATCTGATCGAGGGAGGATGCGAAGGCGACAAGGCCGAACCTGGATACACGCCCGTAGGTCGGCTTGACTCCCACGATCCCGCAGAAGGCGGCAGGCTGGCGCACCGATCCCCCCGTCTCCGATCCGAGCGCGATCGGCACGACTCCCGCCGCGACGACGGCAGCCGAACCGCCTGACGAGCCGCCGGGCACGCGGGTCGGATCCATCGGATGCCGAACCGGTCCGTATGCGCTGTGCTCGCTGGACGAACCCATCGCGAACTCATCGCAATTGGTCTTGGCAACGACGATACCGCCGGCGCGGCGGATTCTGCTGATGGCCGTCGCCTCATAGGGAGAGATGTACCCCTCAAGAATACGTGACGCGCAGGTGGTCGGCAGGTGCAGCGTTGCGATGTTGTCCTTTACCGCGATGGGTACGCCGGCCAGCGGGCCGGGGATTCCCCCGCCGTGGAGATAGCCGGCGAGCGCCGTGGCCTCATCGAGCGAATGCGAGCGATCGGACCAGAGGACGGCATTCATCCCATCGGCGCCGGCACCGGCGCGATGCAGCCGCTCGAACGCGGCGTCGACGGTGCCGACCGGATCGGGCGCGCTCCGCCGCTCGTCAGGCAGCGTCATCCTGGATCCTCCTCACCGTCGCCCGCATGAGTGGCGAGTCGCGGCACGAGCAGAAATCCATCGCGCATCGCCGGCGCAAAACCCTCGAGCGGGCGCGCGAGCGGCAGCGGCGGACCGGTATCCTCCCTGAGCGCAAGGCCCGCGTCCCCGACTCCTGCGGTCGGCTCCACGCTCCTGGTGTCCACCTGCTCCAGCGCATCCATGTGTTCGAGTATCCCGTTCAGCTCGACCACCAGCGCCGGTATCCGCTCGTCGCCGACCGCCACGCGCGCGAGCTGCGCGATGTGCCGAACGTCGTCAGGTGTCACCGCCATTTAATCCCACCCCCGCTCGAGTCCCGCGTAGGCAATTACCAAACGCTTTCGTCCGATCGTCTCATCATCGAAGTCGATCGTCACCTTCGCCTCGCGTCCGGTGCCGGCGAGCTCCATCACCACCCCCTCGCCGAACCGGGCATGCCGCACACGCTCACCCTTCACGAAGCGTGGCACGTCCTGCGACGCCTCCTCGTCCCATTGGCGCCGCACCGGCATTCGCACCGGGCTGCCCGGCCGCCGGGACGAGGGCGACTGCAGCATGGCTCCGCGCCCCGTGGCCTGCAGCTTTATCGTCGCGCGCGTCCGCACCAGGTGCGCCGGAACAGGTGCAAGAAAGCTCGACGGCACCGACGGCATCTGCTCGCCATTCCTCCGCCGGCTCCGGGCGTGGGTGATTGTGAGCACGCGCTCCGCCCTGGTGATTCCCACATAGAACAGGCGTCGCTCTTCCTCCAGCTGGCGCGGCTCGTCCATCGACCGGCTGAGCGGGAACAATCCCTCCTCCACCCCCGATATGAACACGTGCGGAAACTCGAGTCCCTTGGCGTTATGCAGGGTCATCATCGTGATTGCATCCGCATCGGCCTGCTGACGGTCGGCGTCGGTGATGAGGGCGGCGCGCTGCAGAAAGTGATCGAGAGGCGTAAGGCCCAGTTCTCCGCCATCATCGACGACCACCTCTGCCGTTCCGGCCACCATCTCGCGAACGTTCTCGAGCCGTTCGGTTCCTTCCGGTCCCTCCGCGCGGAGGAGATCCTCGAACCTGATTCGCTCGATCAACTCCCTGAGCACCGAGTCGACCGGCTCTTCGGCTGCGCGGGTTCGCAAGTCGGTGATCAGCCGGGCGAAGTCTCCCAATGCCGTGCGCACCGACGGGCGCAGCCCTTCGACGAGGTCACCCCGTACCGACGCAACGAGCATCGGGACGCTCGCCGTTCTCGCTCGCTCGCGGAGCAGGGCCAGCGTCGTCTCACCCAATCCGCGGCGCGGCACGGTGATCGCACGGAGAAAGGCCTCGTCATCCGACGGATTCGCGATGAGCCGCAGATAACTCATGAGATCGCGGATCTCGCGCCGATCGTAGAACCGCACGGCTCCGATGAGGCGGTAGGCAATGCCATGGCGGCGCATCGACTCTTCCAGCGCGCGACTCTGCGCGTTGGTGCGGTAGAGAATCGCGACATCATTCAGTGCCAGTGTGCGGTCGGCCCTCCGTCTGGTGAGCACCTCTTCTGCAATCGTCTCGGCCTCGTCGCGCTCATCGAGGCAGCCCACGATAGTGACCTGTTCACCGTCAGGGCGAGTCGCGCGCAACGTCTTGCCGCGCCGCTCGGTATTGGCGCGAATCACGACGTTGGCCAGATCGAGAATCTGCGGCGTCGAGCGATAGTTTTCCTCGAGCCGAACGACCCGCGCTCGAGGAAAGTCCTTCTCGAAGTCGAGGATGTTCCGTATGTCCGCCCCGCGCCAACCGTAGATCGACTGATCGTCGTCGCCGACGACGCAGACGTTGTGATGGGCGCCGCCCAGCAGGGTGATGAAGCGGTACTGCGCGCGATTGGTGTCCTGGTATTCGTCGATGAGAATGAACTGAAAGCGCGCTCGCCACGCCTCGAGCCGCTCGGGATTGTCCTGCAGGATTCGTACGGGGAGCTGAAGCAGATCGTCGAAGTCAGCCGCGTTATTGGAGCGAAGGGCCGGCTCCAGGGCGCCGTATACCTGCGCCGCGGCCCGGCTCATCGGATCACGTGCAACCGCGGCATACTCGTCAGGCGAGACGAGCGCATTCTTGGCATCCGAGATTAGTGAGTGCATTGCCTTGGGAGCGAACTGCTTGGGCGGGATCTTGAGCTGATCCATTACCCCCTTCACCACGGCGAGACTCTCATCAGCGTCATAGATGGTGAAGGACGGTGTGCGTCCGACGAGCGGCGCCTCACGACGGAGCAGTCTCGCTCCGATGCTGTGAAAGGTCCCGACCCACATCCCGGCTGGCGTCTCCCCCAGCGCGCGCTCCACCCGCTGGCGCATTTCGCCAGCCGCCTTGTTGGTGAACGTAACGGCCAGAATGCGCTGTGGATCGACACCGTGCTCTTCGATCAGCCGGGCGATGCGTGTGGTGAGCACTCGCGTCTTGCCGGAGCCGGCGCCAGCGAGCACCAGCAGCGGACCTTCGAAGTGCAGCACGGCCTCGCGCTGAGCCGGATTGAGTCGGGTCAGCAGCGGGTCTTCGGTACTCGGAAGCGTCATCCCGGAAGTATAATGTCGAACGTCGCGCCGCGGTCCGCGAGGACGCTGATGAGACGTCCGCGATGATTCTCCTCGATGATCCGGCGGGCCAGCGACAATCCTATTCCCCACCCTGATTGCTTCGTGGAGAATCCGGGCTCGAAGATTCGATGCCGAATCTCCGCGGGAATTCCGGGACCATCATCAGCGACACGAATGCGTACTTCGTCGGGCGCGCTGCGCTCGAGCCCGATCACAACGGTTCCGCCGCGACCGGCGAGGGCATCGACCGCGTTCTTGACGATCGCCTCGAGCGCCCATTCGATGAGCACTGCATCTCCGCGCACGACGAGCGAGCCTTCGCCCAACTCGTGGCGTATCGTGACCCGGTGCGCCAGCGAGGGAACGCGCTCGGCGAAGTAATCTGTGATGCGGGTGACGAGGGCAGCCAGATCCACGGCATCGGTGCGCGGAGGGCGGCCAATGCGCTCAAACCTGTTGGCCACCCGGGTGAGGCGTTCGAGATCGCCGCGCATATGATGAATGGCAGTGCCGATCGCCGGATCGGTCTCGCCCCGATCTTCGACGAGTTCCAGCCAGCCTCCGAGACTCGAAAGGGGAGTAGCCAGTTGATGGGCGGATTCCCGCGCCATCCCGGCCCAGACTCGCTCGCGATCGGCGCGTCCGCGCATGCGCAGCATGTACAGACCGGTTCCGAGGACGATGACCAGCAAGATCGCCTGGATTACCGGTACGAAGCGGAGTCCCTGCACCAGCCGGCTGTCACCGAAATGCACCTCTCCAACGCCGGGCTCGATTACCGGCGGGTTCTGCGCATCGAGGCGCGCTATGTACTCCCGGATGCGCGGATCGTCGAGCGGCACATCGCCGAACGGCAGGTTGTCGAACGCGGTCGGTTGTCCCGCCGTGTCGGTGACGACGACTGGCACGCCGAGTGTAGTTATGTGCCTGACGAGATCGAGCAGAACGGCGGTTTCGTCGCCGGCCGACGTATCGGCCAGTGCATTGAACACCTGCGCGTACATCTGGCCCAGCCGTGCCGCGTCCGCCCGCAGGAGCTGCACGACCGTACGCGTGTATACGACGTAGGAGCCGAGGAGCAGCGCCAGGACGACGAGGAGGACGACGACCGGCGCTCGGCGAGGCATCCGACTACCGGAGCCGGTCCGTTCCGAGATAGGGGCACAACGCCTCGGGAACGTTCACCGTGCCATCCTTCTGCTGAAATGTCTCGAGAAGGGCGGCGATGATGCGCGGAAAGGCGAGACCCGAGCCGTTGAGCGTGAATGGAAACTGTGGTTTTCCACCGCCTTCCGGGCGATAACGGATGTTGGCGCGCCGCGCCTGGAAGTCGGTGAAAGTGCTGCATGAGCTCACCTCCAGCCACTTCTCCACTCCCGGAGCCCACACCTCGAGATCGTTCGTCATGGCGCTCGCGAAGCCCGTGTCACCGGCGGCGAGCAGCTTCCGTCGATAGGCGAGCCCCAGGCGCTCGAGCAACGTCTCAGCGTGCCGGGTGAGCAGTTCCAGCTCCGCCGCCCCCTGTTCCGGAGCACACAACCTGACGAGCTCCACCTTGTCGAACTGGTGGACCCGCAGGAGTCCACGTGTGTCCTTGCCTGCCGCACCGGCCTCCCGTCGAAAGCAGGGCGTGTATGCCGTCACGCCCAGCGGCAGCCGGCTGGCGTCGAGAATCTCGTCCCGAAAGAGGTTGGTGATCGGAACCTCGGCCGTGGGGATGAGGAACAGCCCATCACGTGGAACGGCATACAGCTCCTCCTCGAACTTGGGGAGCTGTCCCGTTCCCGTCATCGTCTGCCGGTTGGCGACGAACGGGACCCATACCTCCTCGTAGCCGTGCTCGCGCGTGTGCACGTCGAGGCACCACCCCATGAGCGCCCGGACGAGCCTGGCCCCCAGCCCTCGAAAGGTGATGAAGCCGGAGCCGGCGATCCTGACTCCCCCGGCGAGATCGAGGATGCCTAACCGCTCACCGATCTCCCAATGCGGCGCGAGTCCGCTGTCCCGGCGCGGCTCGCCCCAGGTGGAAATGATGACTCCATCGTCCTCCCCGCCCTCGGGAACATCATCGAGCACCAGGTTGGGGATCTCGAGCACGGCGCCGGTCAGTTCGTTCTCGACCTCTCGCAGTAAGCCCTCCAGTTCGGAGATCGTCTCGCCGAGCGATCGAGTCTCGGCGATCAGCTCCTCGGCCGGCTCGGCGGCCTTCTTGCGGCGGGCAACCTCCTGGCTCGCCGAATTTCGCGCTGCCTTACGCTGCTCGGCTTCACCGATCAGGCGCCGGCGCTCGACGTCGAGCGCGGCGATCCGGTCCAGGCGTGGCGCGAATTCCTCGAGCTTTCCGCGCCGGCGCATGCCGGCTCGGAGGGCGTCGAGCTGCTCTCGTAGCAGCTTGATGTCGTGCACGCGTCAGCGCTCCGGCAGCCCTTCCGCCAGGCTGCGGAATCCGCAGTTGGGATCGACCCGAATGCGGACTCGAACGCTGCGGTTGACGAGGTCGATCTCATCCACGATGAGCTTGGAATAGATGGTCCGGTACAGGCTCGCCGCGCAAAACGCCGGTTCCGCCTCGATCAGCGCCACGTCGCCGACATCCAGTACCGTCGCGCTGTCGCGTGCATAGCCGCCGGTCGGAGCCTCGAGAATCGCATCGTAGCTCTCAGTGGCCACCTGGATTCCGGTATTCCCCGGGCTGCCGCCGACGAGTTGCACTGGATAGAGGACTGCCCGTCCATCGGCGTTGATATCGAATACGATGTCGAAGTCGCGCGATGGGTCGAGACGGACGGCCTCGTGACGAAGGGTGCTCAGCGCAGCCGGAGCGATGACGGGCGTTCCCGTCACGGCAAAGACAGTTATGGTATCCGCCACCGTATCGAACTGCGGGCGAATTCGAAGGGGATCGCCACAACCGGCGAGCGCGGCCACTGTGAATGTGAGCGCAATTACTATGCGAATCATGAGCGAGTATGGTCGTGAGGAAGGGCGAACGCTACCGCGAACGATACGTGTGGTGATGAGCGAGTTCAAGCGAACAGGCTTCGCTTGACTTCGCTCCCCTCCGCCTTATGCTTCGCAAACCACGAAGCGGGAGCCTGGCGTGTCCACGATTCAGGAACTTGTACGCGCCTTGCGCGCACGGGATGGGGTAGAGGCAGTGGTGCTACTCGGACGCGACGGGCTCGTGGTCGATGCACTTGGTGCGCCGGGCATCGATAGTGAGCGTCTCGCAGCACTGGTACCGCTGGTGGTGGGTGCAGCCGACGAGCTTGGATCGCAGGCCGGGCGTCACGATCTCGCTACGGCGGTGCTTGAGTACAGCGAGGGCGCCGCAATTGTCTCACCCATCGGCGGCGATGCCATTCTGCTCGTGCTCGCTACACTGAACGAGGTCGGCCCGCTGCTTTATGAGTTGCGGCGGAATCGTGGTCGCCTGGCGAGCCTGGTGTGAGCGCATCCAGCGTTGCGGAACCCCGTCACGTGCTGGTCGTCGATGACGAGCCGCACATCGGACGAATAATCAAGACCAAGCTGGAACACGGGCCGTTCCGGGTCACTCTGGCGTACGATGGCCAGCAGGCTCTGGATGCCCTCGATGCGCACGATGACGTGGCCCTGGTGGTGCTGGACCTCATGATGCCCTTTCTCGATGGCCTCGAGGTGCTGGAACGCATGCGGGCTCGTCCGGATTGGGAACGCATTCCAACCGTGGTGCTCACCGCGGCGGGTGAAGAACGATACCAACGGAAGGCCCTTTCGCTCGGCGCAAGCGAATTCCTCACCAAGCCGTTCAGTCCAAAGAAGTTGTTTCAGCGCGTGGTAGAGTTGTCGGGCGCGCCGGTGGGGGGAACTTCCGCCCGGCAGCCATGACGCGTTGGGCAGTAATTCTGGCCGGCGGAGTGGGTTCCCGCTTCTGGCCACTGAGCACTCCGCAGCGTCCCAAGCAGCTTCTTCCATTGGTCGGAACGCGTCCGCTGCTCGCGGAGACGGCGGATCGAATGCGTCCACTCATTCCAGCCGAGCGAACGTTGGTGCTCACCAATGCGACGCTCGCCGCGGCGGTAACCGAGCTTCTGCCAGATCTGCCTGACGAGAACGTGATAGCCGAGCCGCGCGGCGCCGGTACCGGTCCGGCACTGGCATGGGCCGCGCGGGAGATTGGCCGGCGAGCGGGTGACAGTGCCGTTATGCTGTCCGTGCACGCCGACTGGACAGTGGGAGAGCCCGAGCGCTTTCGAGCAACGCTCGCCGCGGCTGCCGACGCGGCCGAACTGCACGATGCGCTGGTCACGATCGGGATCGTGCCTTCGCGACCTGATCCCGGGTTCGGCTACATCCAGCCTGGGGCGCCGGTGAACGGCGCGCGGCGAGTCGCAAGATTCGTCGAAAAGCCTGATGCGCAGACCGCGGAGCAGTTCATTAGTCAGGGGTTTCTGTGGAATTCGGGAATCTTCGTCTGGCGCGTTCGCGACCTGTTGCGTGAGTTAGACCAGCACACGCCGGAGATCGCACCCGCGCTCGCCGCGTCCGCGACGATCGAACAGTTCTTCTCGCGGGTGACACCGATCTCGATCGATCACGCCGTGATGGAGCGCAGTGCGCACGCCCTGGTGCTGGCCGGCGACTTTGCCTGGGATGATGTGGGTACGTGGGCCGCGCTCCGCCGCGTGCGGGCCGGCGACGATGCCGGCAATGCGGTGGCGGGCGACGTTTACGCCGTTGCATCGTCAGGCAACGTAGTGCACGCGGATAGCGGGACGGTGGTGCTCTATGGAGTTTCGGATCTCGTCGTCGTGGCCCGTGACGGTCTCACGCTCGTAACCACGGTGGACCGCGCCGCCGATCTCAAGGTGCTGCTGGAGACGCTGCCGGCGTCGGTGCGCGACCTCGAATGACGGCACTCTACCTGGTCGACGATGATGTCGCGCGCACGTTCATGCCGTTCTCCCTCACGCGGCCGGTGTCGGAGCTGCGTGCCGGCGCCATGCTCATTCGCCATCGATGGGAACGCGCGTTCGGGGTGCCGGCAACCGGCCTCCTCGTGGCAGTTCACCTGACGGACTTCGAGGAGCCGGGCGCGCCACCAGCTGCGAGCAATGAGATTCCCGCTGGCTCCGTGCTCGTAAATGCACGGTGCGTAGTCCCTGTGGATTGGTCTCGCTCCGATGCTGACGTATGGATGTGTGACGGAAGAGTCGCGGCGGTCCGCACGGCGCAGCCGCTGGACGCCGGAATGTTCGAGGGCGAGACTCCGATTCTGGAGTCGCTGTGCGTTTCCAGCGCGAGAACTTCGGCGATACCGGGGCGATGGCTGGATACGGTGTGGGGACTCATCACCGGACTCCAGGAGCAACTCACCGAGGATATCTTCCGGCTGGGCCCACATCTGCGGTGCACCGCGCCGGATCCGCGTGCCGTTCTCGGGGAGCATCCAGTCTACCTCGAGCAGGGGGCAGTCGTCGAGCCGTTCGTATTGTACGATGCGACAACCGGTCCCGTGCTCGTTCGGAATGGCGCAACGGTCAGAGGCTTCACCCGGCTGGTTGGCCCGTGCGTGATAGACGGCGGCAGTACTATCCTTGGCGATCGCGTGTCCGGCTGCTCGATAGGTGAGGGGTGCATGATTCGTGGTGAGATCAGCGAGACGATCGTGATCGGGAACGCGAACAAGGCGCACGAGGGTTTCGTGGGTCACTCGGTGCTCGGCCGCTGGGTGAACCTCGGCGCGGGCACTACGACGAGCAACCTGAAGAACACCTACGGGCCAGTGTCGCTGGCCACCCCGGCCGGAATGCGGGATACGGGACTCGTCAAGCTGGGGACCTTTTTCGGCGATCACGTCAAGACCGGCATCGGGTTGCGCCTGACTACGGGAACGGTGATCGGGGCCGGTTCCAGCATCCATGGCGCGGCAATGCCGCCCAAAAACGTGGCGCCATTCTCCTGGGGCGAGGGCGGCTCGCTGGGCGTGTATGACATCGAAAAGTTCGTGCGTACCGCGGAGCGGGCGATGGGCCGGCGCGGTATTACGTTAGGCGTGTCTGCGCGCCGGCAGTTTGCCGCGGCGCATGAGCTTGGCCGGGCAGGCGCCTGATGCGGCTCTGGGTTCTTGGCAGCGGCAGCAGCGGCAACTCCATACTGCTGGAGGCGGGGGACACGCGCATCCTCATCGACGCAGGATTCTTTCCTCGTACGCTTGCGATGCGGTTGCGCTCGTGCGGTGCATCCCCCGAATCGGTGCAGGCGTTGATCATCACCCACGAACACGCGGACCATGTGCGCGGCGCCGCGGCCGCCGCCTCACGATGGGGGTGGGAGACCCACGCCAGCATGGGCACGGTGCGCGCCTGCCGCGCGCTGGCAAACGCGCATCCGTTTCGCGCCGGGGATACGGTGAGTATTGGACAAGTGACGGTGCAGACGGTTCGTATCGCCCACGATGCCGCCGATCCGGTCGCGATCGTAGCCTGCGATGAGCGTACCGGAGTCAGGGCGGCCGTCGCCCACGACCTTGGGGGTCCGAACGACGCGCTGCGGCGTGCACTCGAGCGGGTCGACGTGATGGTGCTGGAATCGAATCACGACGAGGAGATGCTCCGCACGGGATCGTATCCGCCGTTTCTCCGCGCGAGGATCGCCGGCGCCCGTGGACATCTTGCCAACAGGGTGGCGGGGCAGCTGGCGCGCGGTGCGGCGCATGCCGGACTTGGCGAGGTCGTCCTCGCGCACCTGAGCGAACAGAACAACAGCCCGGCGGCGGCTCATCGCGCCATGACCGCCGCTCTGCGGGGAACGCGATTCACCGGGCGCCTCACGTTGGCATCACAACGGGAGCCTTGTGGTCCGTTCGGGCCCAAGACCGCAGCTATTCGCGCGCGGCAGTTGCAGTTCGCCCTTTAGAAATGGGCGCGGGGCTGTCGGACAGCACGCGGGGACCCGCATGTTCCGGGTCCCCGCGAGTCCTGCTGCAGCGGTTGGTGCGACCTAGTACATCCAGCCCATGCCGCCGCCAGGACCACCGGAAGGCATCGACGGACGGTCTTCCTTCTTTTCGACGATCAGCGCTTCCGTCGTGAGCAGAAGCCCGGCAATCGACGCCGCGTTCTGCAGTGCCGTGCGGGCCACCTTGGTCGGATCGATCACGCCGGCCTGAACCAGATCCTCGAACGTATCGGTCAGGGCGTTATAGCCGAACGCCTTGTCCTTGGTCGTGCGCACCTTCTCGACGACGATCGACGCCTCGGCACCCGCATTGAGGACGATCATCCGCATCGGCTCCTCGATCGCGCGGCGTACGATTCCGATGGCAATGTGCTCGTCGCTGTCTTCCAGCTTCATCGTATCGAGCACGCGCTGTGCGCGAATGAACGCGACACCGCCGCCGGGAACGATTCCCTCTTCGACCGCAGCGCGCGTGGCATGCAATGCATCCTCGACGCGGGCCTTCTTCTCCTTCATCTCGGCTTCGGTAGCCGCGCCGACGTTGATCACGGCGACGCCGCCGGCCAGCTTGGCCAGCCGCTCCTGAAGCTTCTCCTTGTCGTAATCCGATGTCGACTTGTCGATGGCGGCGCGAATCTCACTGATGCGCCCCTCGATCACGTTCTGCTCGCCCGAGCCATCGATCAGCGTCGTGTTGTCCTTGTCGACGACGATCCGCTTGACCTTGCCGAGATCGGTGACCACGGCGTTCTCGAGCTTGAAGCCGACTTCCTCGGAGATCACCTGGCCGCCGGTGAGCACGGCGATGTCCTGCAGCATGGCCTTACGACGATCGCCGAAGCCGGGGGCCTTGACCGCGACGATCCGCAGCGTGCCGCGCAGCTTGTTGACGACCAGTGTGGCGAGCGCCTCGCCCTCTACATCCTCGGAGATGATCAGCAGCGGCTTGCCGAGCTGGGCAACCTTCTCCAGGATCGGAAGCAGGTCCTTCATCGACGCGATCTTCTTGTCGTGGATGAGCACCAGCGCATCCTCGAGCACCGCTTCCATCTTCTCCGGATCGGTCACGAAGTAGGGCGAGAGGTAGCCGCGGTCGAACTGCATCCCGTCGACGGTCTCGAGATTCGTCTCGAGCCCCTTCGCTTCCTCGACCGTGATCACGCCATCCTTGCCGACCTTCTCCATCGCCTCGGCGATCAGATCGCCGATCTCCTTATCGTTGTTTGCCGAGATGGAACCAACCTGGGCAATCTCCTTGCGCCCAGCGGTCGGAACGGAGATCGCCTTGAGCTCCTCGACGACGGCGGCGACGGCCTTGTCGATGCCGCGCTTGAGCGCCATCGGATTGATGCCGGCGGTGACGTTCTTGAGGCCCTCACGGAAGATCGCCTGAGCGAGCACAGTGGCGGTGGTGGTGCCATCACCGGCGATGTCCGACGTCTTGGTCGCGACTTCCTTCACCATCTGCGCGCCCATGTTCTCGAGCGGATCGCTCAGCTCGATTTCCTTGGCAACGGTCACTCCGTCCTTGGTGACGGTCGGCGAACCGAACTTCTTGTCGATCACGACGTTCCGGCCCTTGGGGCCGAGCGTGACCTTGACCGCATCGGCCAACTTATCGACGCCGCGCTTGAGTGCCGCGCGCGCATCAACGTCAAAATGCAGTTCCTTGGCAGCCATAACTGGGATTCCTGTCTGTTAGGTTCGTGTTGCGAGATGCGAAAGGCGAATTGCGAGAAGCCGGAGCGGCCGCCTCGCACGTCGCATCCCGGATCTCTTATCCGATCACCGCGAGAACATCGCTTTCACGGAGAATCAGGTACTGCTCGTTGTCGAGCGTTACCTCGGTGCCGCTGTACTTTCCGTAGAGGATCTTGTCCCCAACCTTGAGGTCCATCGGCACGCGCTTGTCCTTCTCGAACCGTCCGGGACCGGCGGCAACAACCTCACCCTGCTGCGGCTTTTCCTTGGCGGTGTCGGGTATGTACAGCCCGCCCCGCATCTGCTCGGTCTCCTCGAGCGGCTTCACGACAACACGATCAGCCAACGGAGAGACCTTCACGGCGTTCTTGGTGGCCATAAGTGGCAACCCCTCCTTCAGTGTTTGAATACGTCCGAACCTTCTTGTCGGTACTAGCACTCGACCGGAGTGAGTGCTAACCGTAAGCGAAAGATACCCGCGACCTGTCCCACGTCAAGGCGCACAATGAGCAGGGGGCATTCCAGCTAACTCTGCTGTTTTGAACGATTTAGGCGGGACTGCGGCAGACTGCGGCTGTCGAAATGACCGGCTACGCCCGGAGGCCGGGTCAGGAGCCAGCCAATAGCGTATGAGCCAGCCGAAGGCCTTTCAGGGTGAGGAATGTGTCTACTTCGTCGATCTCCTCGCTCAGCGGCGCGATCGTTCCAGCCAGTCCGCCGGTGGCGATCACACGCGGTATGGAGGCCGTCGGCCACTCGCGCTTGATACGGCGAACCAGGCCGTCGATCGCGTCGGCGGCCCCGAACATTACGCCGGCTCTGATGCAGTCCTCCGTCCGGGTGCCGATGGCCCTCGCGGGTGTGGCCAATTCCGTTGCGGGAAGCTTGGAGGTTCGCCGGATCAGTGTCTCGGCCGAGGTGCGGATGCCCGGCGCGATGATGCCGCCGAGGAACACGCCGTCGGCCGTTATGCAGTCGTAAGTAGTCGCCGTGCCGAAGTCCACCACGATCGTATCGCACTTGTAGAGCCGGCTGGCGGCGAGGGTGTTGATCAGCCGGTCGGCGCCGACCGTCAACGGCTCGTCCACCTGCAGCCGAATCGGGAGTCGCGACATCGGGTCGATGACCAGCGCCTGCACATCCAGCCACCGCTCGCTTGCCTCAGTGAGGGAGCCTGTCACTGCCGGAACGACCGAGCCGATGACGACGGCGCGCACCCGCTTCACCTCGCCCGGTACCGCTTGCAGAAGGGCGCGAAGCAGCAACCCCAGTTCGTCAGGCGTGCGCGAAGCTTCGGTGACCGTGCGCCAATGCGCACGTAGCGTCTCACCCTCGAACACACCCAGCGTCGTTTCGGTGTTGCCGACATCGATCGTGAGAATCATGCGAGCTCCTCCAGCACCAGTGATCCGAGTACCACGGTTTGCGCGCCTCCGTCGTTCCGAATTATGAGCGCGCCATCTGACGTAATGCCAGCGGCGATACCGCGTGCCGGCTCGAGACAGCGCCGACCGGCCGTTGCATCGCGGTCGGCGAACCGCGCAAGCTCCGCCGACGACAGCGTGCCGGATGCCGCCGCCGCCGCGCGCATGACCGGCAACAGCTCCGCCAGCACCGACACCCGGTCCGCGCCGGGCTCGAGCGAAGCGGCGTCTAGTCCCTCGGGCAGCCGCGTATTGATGCCGACCCCGATCGCCACCCACTCGAGCCGGCCGCCGCGCCAGCGCGCTTCGGTAAGCAACCCGGCCAGCTTTCGCCCTTTCACATGTAAATCGTTAGGCCACTTGACCTGTACCATCGCCGAAGTCCAGCGGTCCAGCACGGGCGCCATGCGCAACGCCATTCGTAGTGACAACACCCCTGCCGCCGCCGGGTCGCTCGGACGCTCGAGTAAGGTCATCCAGATTCCGGCGCCGCCGCTCGACCGCCAGGACCGTCCACCCCGCCCCCGCCCTGCAACCTGTCCGTCTGCCAGCACAAGCGTCCCCGGAGGGGCCCCCGCATCCCCCAGAGCGTGCGCCTCGTCCTGTGTCGATGGGAGCTCATCGTGGACCACCACGCGGGGCAGATCCAGCATCGCGCTCAGCTCGTCAGCCGACCGGCCATCATAACGAGCGCTCTCGCTCATGCGCGTAGCGCCAGCAGGATCAGCACGAATGCGCCGAGTACGACCCGGTACAGGGCGAACACTCCAAAGCTGTGCCGGCTCACGAATTTCAGAAGCACACTGATCGCGATCCATCCACTCACGCCGCTGGCAAACACGCCGACGGCGAGTGGCCAGATACTCTCCCGCTCCCTGATCGCCTCCGGAAGCTTGACCGCTACCGCGGCGAAGGTGATCGGCATGCTCATCAGAAAGCTGAATACAGCCGCGCCCTCGCGTGAGAAACGCAGTCCGCGACCCATCGTCATCGTCGCGCCTGACCGCGAGACACCGGGAATCAGCGCTACGACCTGCGCCAGTCCGAACAGCAATGCATCCCGCCAACGCATTGCAACTAGCGGCCTGTCGTCTGCCGCCCAGCGGTCAACCACCCAAAGGAGCAGACCGAGCGCGATCAGGGCGATTGCCGTGATGACGGGCGCACGAAAGACCGTCTCCGCCAGATCCTCGAGCAGCAGCCCGGCGATGCCGCCAGGAATCGTGGCGACGATGAGGTAGACTACGCGACGGTGCGACTCGGTCGTCACCTGACGAGTTCGGATCATCTCCCACGCGCTGCCGATCAGCCGGCGCCACTCCTCCTGGAAATACCACAAGACGGCGACGAGCGTGCCGAGATGCAGAGACGTGTCGAATGCGAGCCCCGGCTCGGGCCATCCGAGCAGCCATGGTGTGAGCGCCAGATGGGCCGAGCTGCTGATTGGAAGAAACTCGGCGAGCCCCTGAATGATGCCAAGCACCAGCGCCTGAAAGACCGACATGTCGTTAGGACATTGGCGGTGGAAACGTATTCACGGTCTTGCGGCGATAACGGCGAGCATCGCGCATACCATGGCCGCCTTGAACAACCGCGGGCTGCCGCGCCGGCCTCGCAACGCCGAGCCGGTAGCGATGAGTGCAAATCCGATCGCCGGCACGAGAGCCAGCGCGAACGCCGGCGAGCGTGCTGCGGGCCAGGCCAGCATCGCGAGAAACGCCGCCGAAGCCAGCGCCACCACCGCGCGCGCAAGCGGCACACCGCCCGCGAGCGGGATCGTGCGACGGTGCGGAGCGTCGCCCTCGGCATCGTCGAGATCCTTGGCCACTTCGCGTGCGAAGTGCAGCGGAACCGCTATCGCGACGAGCAGCGCGCCGCGCGCGGGTTGGCCTGCCGCCCATGCGCCGTAGAGAAAGGGAAGCGATGCAAGGACGGCGACTACCACGTTGCCGGCGAGGCCAGCTCGCTTGAATCGGTCACTGTAGGCATGCGACAGTACGAGCGCGAGCGCGGTCACGCCTCCCAGCCACGGGTGCGCGACTACCGACAGTGGAAGCGCGGCGCCGGCAGCGGCCCAGGCGAGGGTTCGCGCCTGCCGCAGCGTGAGCGTTCCGCGCGGAAGTGGCCGGTCAGGGTGCGCGACACGATCGATGTCCACGTCGGCGATGTCGTTCCAGGCATTGGCGGCGACGGTGATGGCGACGGCGGCAAGGGCCGCCCACCCGACGCTCTCGCCGAGGGGAGCTCGGGCCCACCAGGCGCCGACGAGCACACCAGCAGCTGCGAGCGCGGCGTTAGGCCACCGCCCGATCGCCAGCCAGGCGCTAGGCGGTGGCACGCGCGTACAGTGATTCGTACTGCGCTACCACATCGGCGAGGGCAAAGCGCGCGCGGGCATCGGCGGCGGCCGCGTTGCTCATCGCCTGCCAACGCGGCTGATCAGCGAGCAGCGCGATCGCCGCAGCGGCCATGCCCTCCACATCACCGGGCGCCCGGAGCGCGCCGGTCTCGCCGTCGCGCACCACCTCCGGCAGTCCCCCTACGTTCGACGCGACCACCGGCACACCGCAGGCAAGCGCTTCCAGCGCGCTCAGGCCGAACGATTCGCTCTCGCTAGGCAGGAGAAAGCAATCGGCGTTGGCGAGCAAAGGCGCGACCGCGTCGAGCTTGCCCAGAAAGTGGGTATCATGATCCACTCCGAGCGTCCGCGCTTCCTCCTCGGCATGGACGCGGTCGGGGCCGTCGCCAACCATCACCAGCACCGAGGGAATTGAGGCGCGCACGCGGGCGAAGATTCGCACGATGTCGCGCACCCGCTTGACCGGGCGAAAGTTCGACAGGTGCATGAGAACCTTCTTGCCGTCGGCCACCTGTCGACGGAGCGTCGGTGCGTACTTCCCGCGGTCGTAGACATCGGGATCCACGAAATTGTTGATGACCTCCAGGTCGCATCCCATGCAGCCGAACGCACGGTACGTCTCATCCCTGAGGTAGCTCGAGACCGCAGTCAGATAGTCCGACCGTTCGATCGAAAATTTGGTGATCGCGTGAAACGATGGATCCTGGCCGACGAGCGTTATATCGGTGCCGTGCAGCGTGGTGATGATCGGAATGTCGCCCCCCTGCGCCCGCAACATCTCTCGCGCAATCCAGGCGCTGGTGGCGTGCGGAATGGCGTAATGCACGTGCAGCAGCTCCAACCCGTGCGACAGCACCACCTCGTGCATGCGTACGGCGAGCGCCAGATCGTAAGGCGGATATTCGAACAACGGATACCGGTTGACTTCCACCTCGTGAAAGAAAACCCTTGGCAGGAAGGCGGGCAGGCGAAACGGCTGCGCGTAGGAGATGAAGTGGACCTCGTGGCCGCGATGCGCCAACGCGATGCCCAACTCCGTCGCCACCGCGCCCGAACCGCCATATGTCGGGTAGCAGGTAATGCCGATTCTCATGCGTCGTCCGATTGATTCCACCACTTCCACACCACGTCCATCGCGTCAGGCGACCTCGGATCGAGCCTGGTCACCGCATCGTGCTCCAGCTGGTGCCGGAACCATGTCCGCTGCCGCTTGGCATATTGCCGCGTCTCCACCATCACCCGCGTCCGCGCCGCCTCCCTCGTGATGCGCCCGCTCACCCAGTCGCGCACCGCCACGTAGCCGGTGGCCTTCCATGCCGGGGCGTCGGGAGGTACCGCGTGCATGAGCGCCTCCACTTCGCCACCCCAGTCGCCGGCGAGCATTGTGTCTATTCGCTGCTCGATCCACTCCGAAAGAGAGGAGCCCGGATCGACCACAAGATAGCGCGCGCGAGCGTATGGTGGACGCGATGCCTCCCGCTGGAGCCGCGAGATGGGCACTCCGGTGAGGAGGGCAATCTCCACGGCGCGGAGGAGCTGCGTGCGTCCGAGGCCCGCCCGGGCGGGATCCAGGACGCTACACCAGCGCCGTAGCTCAGTGGTGTCGAGCCGTTCGAGCTGTTCGAGCAACCTCGTCCGCCTATCGGGGTCAAGCGACGGTTCCTCGAAGAGGGGGCTGGTGAGAGCGCGAAGATAGAAGCCTGTTCCGCCGACGATCACCGGTGCGCGTCGCCCGGTGCGGGCGTCGCTGATCCAGTTCACCGCGGACTCAGCCCACCGCGCCGCCGAGTATCGCTCCTCAGGCTCTATCAAGTCCGTACCGGCATGCGGTACTCGCGCCCGGTCAGCGGCCGGCGGTTTGGCGGTGCCTATGTCGAACCGCCGATAGACCTGGCGGGAGTCGGCGCTGATGACGGTCAGTGGCACGGCCCCGGCGATTCGCATCGCCAGCGCGCTCTTGCCTGACGCTGTCGGACCGGTAATGACGCGCAGTCTAGCGCCTGCCAAAGCGTCGCTCGATCTCGTCCCACGCGACGTGCACCAGCGTGGCGCGGCCGTGCACATCGTGCGCCGGCAATTTCGTCTCGGCGAGCGTGCGCACCAGGGCGCGCATCTCCTCCTCGGAGAGCGGATCGCCGGCCTTGACCGCCGCCTTGCACCCTAACGTCGCGGCGAGGTGCTCGTGGCGCGCGGCCGCCGCGGGCAGGCGGTCGCCGGCGAGTGCAGCGAGCGTTTCGCGCAGGCATCGCTCGGCGTCGAACCGGGGGTGCGGTACGGGGACGGCGTGCACCAGCAGCGTATGACCGCCAAAGTCCTCGATCTCGAAGCCGATCAGCGCGAGTGCCTCGCGGTGCTCATCGAACGCCTCGGATTCCGCCGGACTCACGTGCAGCGTGAGCGGAAAAAGGAGCCGTTGCGCCGGTGCCGAGCCCGATTCCATCGCGTTGATGAACTTCTCGTAGAGTACCCGCTCGTGCGCCGAGTGCTGATCGATCAGTACCACGCCGTCATCCCGCTCGAAGGCGATGTAGGTGCGGCGCCACTGCCGGAGCGGCGGAATCTCGAGCGGTACCTCGTCCAGAGCCTCGCCGGCGTCGCCGCGATCGTCGCCCGCCGGAGCAAACATTGGTTCGTCCGGCGCGGCCGACGGACGAAGTGCATCGGCGAGAGATTGTGGCGCGCCGGCCGAGAAGCCGCCTCCGGCGGAAAACCAGGATCCCGGCGCGACGGTCGCCGCGCTGGCCGGCGTACCTAACGCCTTGCGAACCGCTCGTTCGATCGCCCGTTCCAGGTTCCACCTGTCCCTGAATCGAACCTCGGCCTTGGTCGGATGTACGTTCACGTCCACCTGATCGGCGGGCAGCACCACGTTCAGCACCATGGACGGCCGCAGTCCGGCGGGGATCGTCGAGCGATAGGCTGTCTCAGCGGCACGCGCCAGTCCAGCGTCACGGATGGCACGGCCGTTCACGGTGAGATGCACACGCCGGCTGCCGGTACCGACATCGGCAGGTCGCTCCACCAGTCCCGACACGTGCACCGGACCGGCGACATCCTCCACCGGCACCAATCGGTCGGCGAAGGCGGCGCCCCACACAGCGCCGACCCTTGCGCGCAGATCCGGCGCCGGCGGCACTACCAGCACGCTCCGGCCATCGTGCTCGAGCGACAAGCGCACATCACGCCTAACGAGCGCAATGCTCGTCACCAGCTCGGAGATCGCCCGCCACTCCGAACGGGCGGAACGCAGGAAGCGGTGTCGGGCCGCGACATTGAAGAAAAGCCGCGAAACGGTGACTGTGGTACCTCGGCGGCGGGCAACCTCGCTCACCTCGACCGCGTCGCCCCCTGCCGTACGGAGCCGCGTTCCCGCGCCGTCCTCGAACGCAGTCGAGAGCTCGAGCTCGGACACCGAAGCTATCGCCGGCAGCGCCTCACCCCGAAATCCGAAGCTCGCCACTCCTACGAGATCGTCCAGCACGCGGATCTTGGAGGTCGCGTGCCGGCGCACCGCCAATTCTGCTTCCTCGCGGCTCATCCCCGTTCCATCATCGGCTACGCGGATCCGGGTCCGACCGCCGTCCTCGGCAGCAATCTCGATACTGCGCGCACCCGCATCGAGCGCATTCTCCAGCAGCTCCTTCACCACAGACGCCGGCCGCTCGATCACTTCGCCGGCGGCGATCTGATCGATGACGGCGTTGGAGAGAACGGCAATGCGCGACACCGCCGCTTCAGCGGAGGGTGGGAGAGGCATACGGGAAGCTAGGCCGACCAGCGCGCGAGCGTCAATCGCGCGCGAGCGGAAGCACGGCGTTCGCCGGAATCCATCCTCCCCGACCTCCACCCGCCTCTACCCGCAGCCAGACGCCGTCGCGCTCAGTCACGCGCACGAGTTGCCCGGTTCTAAGGCGCGGTCCGGCGTCCGCGCCCAGCAGCGGGCGGACCCTGGGCGCCGAATCTCCAGCGCTGACGGCCAGATCCTCCGCACCGATCCACCGATCGAGGGGCTCAACGGCAGCGAAGGAGAGCAGGGCGAGGCCGAGTATCGGAAACGCCGTCGATACGCGCTGCAACCGCCACCCTCGATAGGCAAAGGCGGTCCAGCCCATTATCCAGAGCAGCGCGCCAAGCGCAAGCACCGTATCCGGCGTAAGCGGTGGCACGCTCATCTCCGTTCCCGAATGCGCCGCCGGAGTGAGCTCCAGCCGTTCACGCATGTCGGTGGCGCGTGGCTCGAGCCGAAGCGCCCGCTGCCATCCTGCCACCGCGCGCGCGGTATCGCCCTGCGCCCATGCCGCGGTGCCCGAATTGGCCCACGCATCGGGCGCCCGAGGCACCAGTTCGGCAGCAGTCGAGAACGAGCGCGCCGCCAGCGCGAACTGGCCCATCTCGTATGCATCCACACCGTTGGTGAATGCCTGACCGGCGCGTGCGGCCGGTGCAGCCATCGCATCCGCGGGAGCCTGGAGCCTGGCGAACAACGCATCACCTGTCGTCAGGCAGGCCGAGGCGATGAGGATGGCAAGGAAGCCGGCGCCGGTACGACGCGATGGGGAGTATCGTGGCATCGCTTCGGCATCGACAGCCTGATACAACGCCACGGCGGCGGCAGCGTCGGCGCGGTGCGGGGCTGGCCGGCCACCGAACGCCGCCGATTCCAGGGCACTCAGCAATTCCCGCACACGGTTCGACGTTTCCGGCGTGACACCGGTGCGGCGGGCACTTCGGGCCAATGCCTCCGGATCCCGCGGGCGGATCGGATCCAGTCCCATTCGTTCGGCGAGCGCCTCGGCGAGTACGGCGCGAATCGCGGCCGGATCGCATTCGCCGGGAGCGCGGCGCATCGCCCGCAACCGGATCGCCGCCGGCCGCCGCCGCCGAGTGCGTCGCGGACGGCGTGCAAGCATCACTGCCACCGCCGGAACAGGAAGCAGCGCGAGGAGCGCCCACACGGGCAGCCGCGCATGCCATGGTGAAGGCTGGGCGCCATGGAACACCCTTCGTATCGGGAGGCGGGTCCCGGGCTGTTGGGCGGCCTCGGCGCGAGCGAGCCGTCCTAGCGCAACTATCAGCGTCTCGGGCGCCGACTCCAGCACCTTGTAAATTTCCGATTGCGGATCCCAATACGCGTAGCGCAGCGGGGGCATGATGACCGGCCCATCCTGCTGCGGGGTAAGTATGTACTCGAATTCCTTGATGCCGCGGACCGTCTGGATGTCGCTCGTCAGGCGGACGCGATCGTCGAATCGCACCACGTTCGCCCACGGAACGCTTATCCGCGGTGCCGGAAGCAGCTTGACGTTCCCCTCGCCCGAGACTGTCACGGTGAGGGTGAGTGGCTCCCCCACCCGCGCCGCGGAGTCGAGGCGCGACGACAATCGAAGCTGGCCTACCGCGCCATCGTATTCAGGGGGCCGCCCCTCCAACGGCGGCTCGATCGCCACGATACTTACCGCGGGGCTACGCGCTTCGTGATGCTCCTCGCGCGCGAAGAACGACGGCGTAACGGGCACCGCGTACGTGAGCCGCGCCGGCGGAATGGTGATCTCGCCCGGACCGAGGGCAAATACAGGCCGCTGATAGACGTGCACCTCGAACGTGCGCCGTCCCGGGCCGCGGCGTTCGTACTCTTCGAGTCCGCCCGGTGCATCGTACGCGAGCAGCCCTCGCATCTCCGGCGCGATCGCCTCGAGGCGGCGCACGCGGGATCGAGCGCGGCCATCGAGGAATACCGCCAGTTGATAGGTAGTCTGTTCTCCAACGTAAACCGTCTCCGGCAATGCCATCGCCTCGAAGGTGACGGAGCGGGTAGTGTCGATCTGCGCCCGGTTTACTATGGCCGGGACGAATCCGCCTGGCGTTAGAGCATTCCCGGTGACGACAATCGTCATTGCAGCCGATCGAGCGACCTCGCGTCCCAGCCGTGCGACGAACGCTGGGAGCGTGAACGTGCCGGCACGTGTGGGAACGAGCGTGTATTGCAGCTCGGAAACCATCTGCGCGCCGCCGGCGTCGCGCTCCAGGTGCTGGGCCGACTGCTGGCGCAGAACCAGAAACGCCGGGAATGCCGGTGAAGCGACCGACGGCGCCCGCGCACCTCGCGCAGTGACGCGCACGTGCACCTCGGCGTATCCATCAATGGGAACCGTGTCCGGTGCCGAAGCCACGATGCCGAGCTGCGCGAGCAGAAGAGCGGCGACGAGCATTACCAATCCTTGCCAACGGGCGGACGCTCGGCCCGTGCCTGCTGCTGCTTGCGCCCCTGCACATCCCGTTCTTCGCGGGCCGCGCTGTTCAGCAGCCGTTCAGCCTGACGAGGATCCAGACCGCCGGCGGCTCGCGGCTGTGGCTGCGGTTCAGGTTGCGCCTGTCCCTCCTCCGGCTCGGCCGACCCTCCGCCACCCCCGCCGCCGCCGCCACCGCCACCCTCGGGAGGATCGCGCAGGGTCAGCTCGTAATTCCATTTGGCGTCCAGCTCCCCAGGTCGCAGGCGCAGCGCGCGCCGGTACAGCCCGTTGGCCGCCGCGTAGTCCGGAGCCGCCGCTTCCTCCTCCTCGGCACTTCGTGCACGCTCCAGATGGAGCAGTCCGAGATTGAACAGCGCGCGATAGCGAATCTCCTCATCGGTGGCGCTGGCGGCGCGTTCGAGCGCCTCGATCGCCTCATCGGGCTTCTTCGCTTTCAGGAGCGCCGTGCCGAGGTTGTAGAAAGTGCGGGCAGATGTGTCCCCGCTGGCGATCTCGCTTTGCCAAACGGCGGCCGCTTCGGCGTACCGGCCAGCGCTGTAGTGGCGTTGGGCATCGTCAGGCGCGGCGATCGCCACCGCGGGCGCAAGCATCACAATGAGCGCCACAGCGGCCGAGGCAGCCGCCATCGCCGGAACGGACCCACGCCGGCGCATCCGTCGTTCCGCCAACCAGGTATCCACCAGCACCAGCAGCAGAGCGGGCAGCAGGAAGAGCTGATAACGCTGTGTGCGCTCCCGACCAACGTCTGACTGACGCTGTTCTCGCTCGAGATTCACCAACGCCTGACGAATGCGCGCGGCCTTGTCGGTAGCCGTCGCCGGGACGAAAGTTCCGCCGGCGGCTTCCGCCGCCGTTCGCAGCAACTGCTCGTTGTATCGGGTCACGACCACCTGATTGTTCTCATCGCGTTTGAGCTCGACTCCGCGTCCGACCGGCACTGGAATGGTCGCGCCATCGGGCGTTCCGTAGCCGACCGTCACCAGTGCTACGCCAGCTTCGCGCGCACGCCGCGCCGCCGCCACCAGATCTTCCTCGTCGTCGAACGCCTCCCCATCGGACATGACGATCAGCGCCCGGTCGCCGCCACCCTTGGTCAACAGCAGCAGTTCCACGCCCTGGCGGATCGTGCGCGAGAGCGAACTGCCCCCCTGCCCCACCACATTCGGATCGAGATTGTCGAGAAAGAGGCCGAGGGCACCCCGGTCGACGGTCATCGGCGTGAGGATGTAGCTGCGCCCGGCGAACGCGATTATTCCGAAGCGGTCGCCGTCGGAGCTGGCGATCAGCTGCGTGGCCTCGCGCTTCATTCTCGTCAGGCGATTGGGATCCACATCCTCGGCCAGCATCGAGAGCGAGGCGTCGAGCGCGAGAACTATGTCGGCGCCTTCGCTTCTCACGATGGTGCGCTCGGTCCCCCACTGTGGTCCGGCGAAGGCGAGCGCGGCCAGCGCCGCCGCTATCCCGAGCACCGACGCGCGCCACCGCGGGCTCCGTCGCGCCGGCGCAATCCTGTCGAGCATCGATGGTTCCGCCATCCGCTCCATGCGGCGCGAGCGGTAGTGCGCCGCTCGCAGCACGAGCAACGCGGCGACGACCGCCAGCAATGGCGCGAGTGGCAGTGCCCAGGGCATTGCGAACAGTCCGCTCATGGCAGCGGCCCTCGCCATGCAAGCAGCGCGATCTCACCGATCAGGGCGAGTAGCGCGATTCCAAGAGGCCAGCGATAGAGCTCGGCGTAGTCGATGTAGCGCTGCACCCGCACTGGTGCCCGTTCCAGGACATCGATCTGTTCGTAGATGCGCTGGAGCGCGGCGGCGTCGACGGCACGGAAGTACCTGCCTCCGGTGAGACGCGCGACTTCGCGCAGCAGAGGCTCATCGATGCGCACCGGACGATTCTCGTATCGCAACCCGAACAATCCACGTCCGACCGGCACCGGCGCGGTGCCCATGCTCCCGGCTCCGATCGTATAGATGCGCACCCCGAACGCCGCGGCGGCTTGCGCCGCGGTGCGCGGATCAATGGAGCCTCGGTTGTTCTCACCGTCCGTGAGCAGGATCATGACACGGGAATCGCCAGGCGTCTCGCGCAGGCGGTTGGCAGCCGTGGCGATCGCGGTACCGATCGCCGTCCCATCCTCCAGCTGCCCGGCCTGCAGGTTGTCCACCGACGCCATGACGACCGGATAGTCGGTCGTCAGCGGTACCTGGGTCAGCGCCTCGCCGGCGAACGCGACGATTCCGATCCGGTCACTCTGCCGTCCGGCGACGAAGCTCTTCACCTTGTCCTTGGACACCTCCAGCCGGTTGAGCGGCTGAAAGTCTTCGGCGAGCATCGAGCTGGAAATGTCGATCGCCAGCACGATGTTGATCCCCTCGCTCGTTATGCTCTCCGCCCGCGCGCCGGACCGGGGCCGGGCGAGGGCCAGTACCAGCGCGGCGAGGAGCAGATTGCGGAGAATGAACAGCGATCGCGTAATGGCGCGGCCGGCACGCGGCCCTCGCGCCAGCAAATGGGCGCGCGAGAAGACGATCGCTGGCGGGCGGCGACGGCGACGCAGCAGCCACCAGACCGGCAACAGCAGCAGCAGCGGCAGCATCCACCACGCCGCGAACGAAAGCGATCCGATCGTCATCATGCAGCCTTTCGCGCCACAGCCTCTCGTGCACGCTCGGCTTCGCGGCGCGCCTGCTCCACCTGCTCCACCCGTCTTACCGCCGCCTGCGCGTCGGCGGCGTACGCGCTCGCGCGCGCAACGGTGACCGGCCGCCGGGCGAACTTCACCATGTCGGCTTCGACCAGAAGTTGCCCTAACGCATCTAGCGGGAGCTCGCGGCGCGGCGCCAGCGTCTGCATTACTTCGCGCGTCGTCAGCGCCGGGGACGCATCCGGCAACCGGCCAGCCAGGTAGTCGCGAAGCACTTCGGAGGCGAGTGCCACGTGCCGCCCGGGCTCACCCGACTCCGGAAGACCGAGTGCGGCAAGGGCGGCGAATTCGCGCTCGGCGCGGACGAATGGATCTTCGACGAGTTCCGGCCGCGGCCGGTGCCGGCGACGCCACCACCACCAGGCCAGCAACCCGATGAGTGCGGCCGCGGCAAGCGCCAGCAGCACCAGCCACCACAGGGAGCGTGGAGTCGTCAGGATGTCGCGCGCCGGTTTGGGCACCTGCAGCGCCGTATCCCGTGGCAGAACCGATCGGACGTACACGGTGGGGTCCTGAATGGCCAGCGTTCGCTGCAGCGCACCGGTCAGCTCCACTTCGCCTAACTGGACGGCAACCTGCCCGGTATCCCACGCCGACAGGCGATAGATCGCCGTGCGATCCATGAAATCTGGATCGGCCGTTGCCCGCTCAGTGACGGGATCAATTCCTTCCACCGTTCCCCCCGTATCGGGGGCCGCCGGGAAGGCGATGCGCGTTCCGGTTGGCGCACGCACGCGTACCATCACGACGTATGGATCGCCGACTGTGACGGTGTCCGGCATTACCGTCACACCCATCTGTACGCGCGCCTCCTGTGGCACGGGCGCGCCCTGCTGCAACGCCGCCGCCAGCGCCAGCACGATCATCCGCGCCGTCCCCGCTGCTCACGCAGCCGGAAGAACCGCAGAAGGGGATCCACGTATCCGGTGTCGGTGCGAATGGCGATCTCATCGATGCCGAGCCGGTTGAATAGCCGGCGCCGCCGTTCGATGTCTTCGCCTACCGCCTGCTCGTACGCGGAGCGAACCTGTGCGTCACTGGTGTCCACATCCACCATCTCGCCGCTCTCCGGGTCGACGAAGCGGGCCAGCCCGATATCCGGGAGCGTGCGCTCGCGGGGGTCCTCCACCGAGACGGCCACCACGTCGTGCCGCTGCGCCAACAGTTTGATCGGCCGCTCCATGTCGCCGCTCTGAAAGTCGCTGAGGATGAAGATGATTGCCCGGTGGTTGAGCATCCTTCCCACATACTCCGTCGCGACGCCAATGTTCGTCGTCAAGCCCGCGGGTTCGTACGCCATCAGGTCGCGGATGAGCCGCAGAATGTGCTTCCGCCCTTTTCCAGGCGGCACCACGTGCTCTACGCGGTCGGTGAACAGGAGCGCTCCTACGCGATCGTTGTTGCGACTGGCCGACATGGCCAGAACGGCGCTCAGCTCGGTGGCCAGCTCGCTCTTGAATCGCGCCGACGTGCCGAACCGGGACGATCCGGAAAGATCGACCACCAGCATCACCGTCAGCTCGCGCTCTTCCACATAACGTTTGACGAAAGGCTGCCGCATGCGCGCGGTGACGTTCCAGTCGATGGAGCGAACTTCGTCTCCAGGCTGATACTCGCGTACTTCGGCGAACTCCATCCCCTGCCCCTTGAACACCGAATGGTATTCCCCGCTGAACAGAGAGTTCACGAGTCCCCGCGTGCGCAGCTCGAGGAGCCGGACCTGGCGCAGGACTTCGGGGGGAACGGGAGTTTTGGGTCGGGATTCGGGACTCGGGAATCGGGAATCGGGGGGGGGCGGCGGAGAACCGCTCCCCTCTCCTTGCATCCCGGACTCGGCCGCTACGCGCCCACCGGGCCTGGATCCTGGCGCGCGCGTCCCGCCTCCCGCGTCCCGCGTCCCGATTCCCGCGCCGTTCACGGCGCCTCGATCTTTCCGAGAATCCGGCTCACCAGATCGTCCGAAGTGACTTCCTCGGCCTCGGCTTCGTACGTGGTGAGCACGCGGTGGCGCAGTACATCGGGGGCGATCGCCTTCACGTCGTCAGGCGTGACGAACGACCGTCCGCGGAGGAACGCGTGCGCGCGCGCCGCCTGCGCCAGGAAGATCGTTGCCCGCGGGCTCGCGCCATACTCGATGAGCGGCACCATGTCGGCGAGCCCCACCTCGTCAGGCGCGCGAGTGGCGTGCACTATGTCCACGATGTAGTCTACTATCCGCTCGTCCATGTACAGCTCGGCGATGCGTCCCCGCGCTTCGAGGATCTGCTTGGGCGTCGCCGAGTAGCTAACGGCTATCGGATGGCCGCCCGCCATTCGCCGCATGATCTCCTTCTCCTCCTCTCTCGTCGGGTAGCCGACGCTGAGCTTGAGCATGAACCGATCGACCTGCGCCTCAGGCAGTTGATAGGTGCCCTCCTGCTCGATCGGATTCTGCGTCGCCAGCACGAGGAAAGGTTCGTCGAGCACGTGCGTCGTGCCGCCGATCGTCACCTGCTTCTCCTGCATCGCCTCCAGCAGTGCCGCCTGGACCTTCGCTGGCGCTCGGTTGATCTCGTCGGCGAGGATGATGTTGGCGAAGATCGGCCCCTTCTTGGCGCGAAATTCACCGGTTGACTGATCGTAGATCATCGTGCCGATCACGTCGGCCGGCAGCAGATCGGGGGTGAACTGGATCCGCTGAAAGGTGGTGTGGATCGTTTCAGCGAGCGTCTTGACCGTCAGTGTCTTGGCAAGCCCCGGAACTCCTTCCAGCAGAACGTGACCACCGGTGAGAAGCCCGATCAGGAGTCGCTCCACCATGTAGTCCTGACCGACCACCCGGCGGCCGACCTGGGCGAGTATGCCCGAGATGAGTTCGGAGTCTGGGGAGACAGTGCTTGTAGCCAATGGAGCTCTAGGAATGGGGATCGACGCTACGGGCGCAGCGTGCGCCCGTGCCCCGGAATGGTGCCCCGGGCGCTGCTGAATCCGCAATCCTCGGTCCGCTCGGGCAACGGGCGGCCCGACGGAGCTACAGCGAAACGCCCGCCGTGATGGCGGCGATCTCGTCTCGCTCGCGCCGGCTGAGGCGCCTGGACTCGCCGCTGGGCAGATCACCAAGGAGCACGGGGCCGTGCTGGACTCGAACGAGCCTGTCGACTTCCAGATCGAGCGCCTCACAGAGGCGCCGCACCTCGCGATTGCGCCCCTCGGCAAGTGTGATCGTGAACTCCCAGCGCCCCCCGCCGACGGGCTCCGCGTGCACCTCGCGCAGGTGCACCTCACCGTCCTCGAGAATCACGCCGCGACGTGCGCGGCGCGCGGCCTCATCGGCGCGCCCTCGCACCGACGCCACGTAGGTGCGCTCGACCTCACGGCTGGGGTGGGTCAACGCATGTGCCGCATCGCCATCGGTGGTGAGCAGCAACACACCTTCGGTGAGGTAGTCGAGCCGACCGACGTAGGTGAGCCCGGGGCGGTCGGCTACCAGATCGAACACCGTTCGGCGGCCCTGCGGGTCGCTTCGCGTAACCAGCACTCCGGCGGGCTTGTTGAGAACCCACCATTCGGGAGGTGCCTGACGCGGAAGCCGCCGGCCGTCAACCTGGATGTCATCGGTGTCCGTATCGACGACCTGGCCAATGTGCGCCGATTCGCCGTTGACAAGGACCCGTCCGGCGGCGACCAGCTCTTCGGCCTTGCGACGGGAGGCGACTCCGGCTCGCGCCAGCGCGCGCTGCACGCGCATCGAAGTCATGCGCGCCGCTATGCCGTCTTGGGATCGGAGCGCAACGCGATCGCCAGCTCATCGGCGTGCGGCAGCTCTTCCAGATGCCGCAGGGCGAAATGTTCGAGAAACGCGTTAGTGGTGCCGTACAGCATTGGCCGGCCAAGTCCCTCGGCACGCCCGGTGATTTCTATCAGCCCCCGCTCGACGAGCAGCTTGAGCGTACTGCCGATGTTGACGCCGCGGATCTCCTCCATCTCGGCGCGGCCGATCGGCTGTCGATAGGCGATGATCGCGAGCGTTTCCAGCGCCGCACCTGACAGCCGCTGCGGCCGGGACTGCAGTTGCGCACGTTCGATGGCCTCGGTGAACTCCGGGCGGGTGAGGATCTGCCACCCACCGCCGACATCCACCAGCTCCACACCGTGTCCCTCAACGTCGTAATGCTCCCGCAGCTCATCTATCGCCATCGCGACGGCCGCCGGCGAAGCCTCCGTGTCGAGCGACGCCAGCTCGGCGGTGGGAATCGGACGTTCGCTGGCGAACAGCGCGGCTTCAAGCAGCTTCGCTAGCGGCGTCACGCGAGATCTCCACTTGGGCAAACGGACGGGGTTGCGCCAGCTTCACTTCTCCGCGACGGGCCAGCTCCAGCAGCGCAAGGAGCGCCGAGAGAATCTGCCACGGCTCGGCGTTATGCATGACGACGTCGCTCCACTGCACCCGGGACCGCAGCATCAGGATGGCTCTCACCGCGGCAATGGCGCTATCCACGTCCAGCGCGCGGGGCACTACGTCGTGCATTCCAGGATCGCGAACGGAACGCAGCACCCGGTCCACCGCTCCAAGCAGCTCGGGGAGCGAGAGGGCAAGCGGCGACTCCACCACTGCCTGGGGTACCGGCGCCTGCCATCCACGGGCGAACCGGTTGCGGCGGTCCTCCCCCAGCCGCTCGAGCAGATCCACTACCTCGCGCATCTGCTGGTACTCGAGCAGTCGCCTGACGAGTTCGGAGCGCGGATCCTCCCAGCCATCCTGGTCGAGTCCGCTCGGCAGCAGCATCTGCGCCTTGATGCGCAACAGTCGCGCGGCCATCTCGAGGTACTCTGCCGCGGCGCCGAGCCCCAATCCATGAATCCGCAACAAAAACTGCTCGACGATGCGCGCGATCGGAATGTCGGTTATCTCGACCTGTTCTTCCTTGATCAGGGTGAGAAGCAGGTCGAGCGGGCCGGAAAAGTGGTCGAGCTCGACCACGAACGCGGTGCGATCGGTGTCGGAAATCCGCATCGACATCGTAAGCCCGCTCCGGGGGGCGCATGGGGTCCGACGAGTGGGATGAGGAAAGCATAGCCCATCCGCGCCGGCCAGAACACTGCGTTGAGGACCGGTCCGCCGAAAACGAGCAGCACCATCAGAATCGCCATGCCGTACATGCCGACGCGCACGTACATGGCGGCGATTCGCGGCGGCAGCAGGTATTTCATGACGTGCGAGCCGTCGAGGGGAGGTATTGGCAGGAGATTGAAGACGATGAGGATCAGATTCAGAAAGAGCCCGGCCCGCAGCATGAACTGCAGTGATCCGAATACCGCTACCGCGTCAGGCATCGAGCGGGACAGCATCCCCAACAGTGCGAGGAGGGGCACGCACGCGAGGGCGATCGCCAGGTTCGCCGTAACGCCGGCGAGAGAGACGATGATGTCGCCTTTGCGGAGCTCGCGGTAATTGCGCGGATCGACCGGCACCGGTTTGGCGGCACCCAGAATGAATCCGCCGCCGAAGAACGTGACGAGCGGAAGCAGCAGCGACAGGAACGGGTCGAGATGCTTGACCGGATTCCAGGTGAGGCGGCCGAGTCGTTGGGCGGTCGTGTCGCCCATGCGCAGGGCGGCGTACCCATGTGCGTACTCGTGCGCGACGATCGAGAAGAGCAGGATCGGCACGAGGAGGAGAAAGTCCGAGACTCGGTCCAACGTTGCTCGGGCGTAGGAGAGAAGTTGGCGCGCCTGTAAGGCGGCGTGACCGGGGCGAAAGGTACCGGGCGCCCACAGCGAAGTCAAAGCAACACAACGCCTTGACAGTCAAACGGGCGAGATCTACGTTTCGTATTCGCCCAGGATTGTTTTTTCGAGAGAACACCGCGACATCAGGGAGTACCCGTGCCGAATATTGCGTCCGCCAAAAAGAACATGCGGAAGACACGCGCCGCCACCGTCAGGAATCGGGCGCAGCGCTCCGCGTTGCGGAGCGCCCTCAAGCGGGCTACCACGCCTGAAGCACCGGCGCCGGATCTGGCGCGGGCAATTCAGCTGCTCGACCGTTCGGCGCGCAAGGGACTCATTCATCGTAATGCAGCCGCGCGAAAGAAGCGGCAGCTGATGAAAGCGGCGTCCTGAGTCGACACCGGCAATACGAAGAAGGCCCCGAGTAGACTCGGGGCCTTTTTGTTTTTCGTGTTGCATGTGCGGTACCTCAGGCGCCGGTACCCGATCACCTACTGAGTACCAGCCGCTCA
>JBPCLX010000250.1:0-4964 GCA_051002815.1 Gemmatimonadaceae bacterium | reverse complement strand
CGGAGCAGGACGGCGTTGACGACGCTGAACATGCCGGCGACGGCGCCGATGGCGAGCGTCAGCGTGCCGATCGAGATGATGAGAAAGCCGGGCGTGCGACGCAACGCGCGTGCGGCGTGGCGGAGATCAGTGAGCCATTGGCCCATCACATGCCTCTCTCTGGGGAATGCGGGTTGGACAGGTGCAGCGCTAGGAATGGTTTCACCTACGGACGGGATCTCCGGCGGTTTCCCGCGCGTCACCCGCCGCCGATCGCCGTTCACGGTGTCCTCACTTAAGCTGAGCCACGCAATCCGAAACTCCTTTTCCCATCACGACATGACCACCAAACGAGAAATCGGCGCACGAGTCTGGGCGATCGCCGAGGGGTATATCCCGGCGTCGAGCACTGGCCCGGAGCCTGAGATGCTCAGCCATGAAACGGCGTGCCTTCTGAATGCTGGTCCGGACGACGCGGATGTGCAGATCACGATCTTCTTCAGCGATCGGGAGCCCGTGGGCCCCTATCGCCTCACGGTCCCCGCACGCCGCACGAAGCACCTTCGCTTCAACGACCTCCGCGAACCGGCGCCAATTCCGCTCGGAACCGACTACGCCTGTATCATCGAGTCCAGCGTGCCCATCGTCGTTCAGCACACGCGCCTCGATTCGCGGCAGGCGGCCAATGCGCTGCTGAGCACCATTGCCTACGCCGCGTCCTGAGCGCGGAGGGATGATGAAAGCACTCAGGGTGGTACCGCTCGTACCGGACTCGGCCGAGCTCGCCGAGATCGACGAGCCCAGGTTGACGGATCGCGAGACACTTCTGGTGGAGATGGCCTGCGTGGGGGTTTGCGGCACGGACCGCGAGATCCTCGCGGGCAGTTACGGCGAAGCGCCGCAAGGATCCCCGCGGCTGGTGCTGGGGCACGAGTCGTTAGGACGCGTGCTCACCGCTCCGGCCGAGTCATTGTGGAAGGCTGGCGATCTCGTGGTAGGAATTGTCCGGCACCCTGACCCGGTGCCATGTGCGAACTGCGCCATCGGCGAATGGGACATGTGCCGGAACGGCCGGTACACGGAGCATGGAATCAAGGGCCGCCACGGCTTCTGTTGCGAGCGGTACACGCTCGATCCGACGCACGCGGTCAGAGTAGACGCGTCGCTCGGAGAGTTGGGCGTGCTGCTCGAGCCGGCCAGCGTGCTCGCCAAGGCATGGGAGCACATCGAGCGAATCGGCTCGCGCGCCCTCTTCGAACCGGCGCACGTGCTGGTGACCGGCGCCGGTCCCGTCGGTCTGCTCGGCGCGATGATGGGGCGGCAGAAGGGGCTCGAGGTCTGGGTGCTCGACCGTGACCGTGACGGCCTCAAGTCCGATCTCGTGCGACGGTTAGGCGCACGCTTCGTCGCGGACCTCGCCGAAGTCGATGATGGCATGTTGTTCGATGTCGCGTTGGAGTGCACGGGGGCGGGCTCGCTCGTGCTGGAGGTCATGCGCCGTATAGGTCCCGGCGGAGTCGCCTGCCTGACGGGGGTCTCCTCGGCCAGCCGGGTGATCGAGCTCAACGCGGACGCGCTTGGCCGGGAGATCGTCCTCGAGAACGGTGCGATCTTCGGTTCGGTCAACGCCAACCGCCGCCACTATGAGCTCGCGGCAGAGGCGCTCGCGCGCGCCGACCGCGCCTGGCTCGAGGCCATGATCACGAGACGTGTGAGTCTCGAGTCCTGGCGTGACGCCCTGGAGAGCGGCGCCGACATCATCAAGAACATCATCACGGGGCCAGCGTACCGGGATGTCGCGGAAGCGATTTCTGCCGGAGATCGGACCTGATGGCCAGTCGCATCGAGGACTATGCGCTGATCGGCGACTGTCTGAGCGGCGCTCTGGTGGGAAAGGACGGCTCCATCGACTGGCTCTGCCTGCCGCGCTTCGATTCGGCGGCGCTGTTCGCGGCGCTGTTAGGCGACGAGGGCAACGGGCGATGGCGCATAGCGCCTGCCAGCGATGCCTATCGCGTGCAGCGACGCTACCTCGGCGACTCGATGGTGCTGGAGACGGTGTTCGAAACCGATACCGGTATCTGCCGGCTCATCGACGGGATGTTGCTAGGCACGCCGGATCCGGATCTGGTGAGAATCGTCGAGGGCGTGTCGGGCAGCGTGGATCTCGTGATGGAGCTAACGATCCGATTCGACTACGGCTCGATCGTGCCATGGGTGCATCGCACCGGACCGCGTTCGTTTCATGCCATCGCGGGTCCGGATGCACTGGAGTTCGTGAGTCCGGTCGATTTCAAGAATGAAGACTTTCGCACGCGCGCGAGCTTCACCGTGCGTCCGGGCGATCAGTTGCCGTTCCTGCTGGTGTGGCATCCGTCCCACCAGGTGGTCAAGAGCGAGGTCGAAGATCTTTGCGCCGCGATGGATGAAACCGTCAAGGAATGGGAAGACTGGTCCTCGCGCTGCACTGTCACCGGCGAGGGGCGCGACAAGATCATTCGCTCGCTTCTCTGTCTCAAGGCGCTTACCTACGGCCCAACCGGCGGAATGGTTGCCGCGTTGACCACCTCGCTGCCTGAGAGCATCGGCGGCAGCCGGAACTGGGACTATCGCTATTGCTGGGTGCGAGACGCGACTTTTACGCTCTACTCGCTGGTACTGAGCGGATTTCGGGAAGAGGCCACGGCGTGGGTCGATTGGCTCGTCAGGGCGGTGGCCGGCACTCCTTCACAGGTCAACATCATGTACGGGTTGGCCGGTGAACGTCGCCTGACCGAGCTCGAGCTCGACTGGCTTGCCGGTTATGAGAACTCGCGCCCCGTGCGGATCGGGAACGCCGCGTACCAGCAGATGCAACTCGACATTTTCGGGGAGCTCATGGATACGGCGTGGCTCGCCTTGAAGAATGGCCTGCCGATCACGAACACCGCGTGGAATGTATTCAGGGAGATGGTGGAACACCTCGAAACGATCTGGGACGAGCCTGACGAGGGCATCTGGGAGGTTCGCGGGCCAAAGAGACACTTCACGCACTCGAAGGTGATGGCGTGGGTGGCGTTCGACCGAGCCATCAAGATCGCTCGCCGATCCGAGCTGGAGGCGCCGCTCGATAGGTGGACGGCGATTCGCGAGCGAATCCACACGGAAGTCTGCGAGCGAGGGTTCAATCGGGAGAAGAACACATTCACGCAGTCTTATGGTGAGGAGGCGCTCGATGCGAGCCTTCTGATGCTGCCGCTGGTGGGATTTCTGCCTATCGAGGATACGCGCATCGCCGGGACGATCGCGGCGATCGAGCGCGAGCTGATGGTTGACGGATTCGTTCTTCGCTACGACACCCGTCGCACCGAGGACGGGCTCGAAGCGGGCGAAGGCGCATTCCTGGCCTGCTCGTTCTGGCTGGTCGACAACTACATCCTGCAGGGTCGCCAAGAGGATGCGCGCCGATTGTTCGAGCGGCTCATGGCTCTCCAGAACGATGTGGGGCTGATGTCGGAAGAGTATGACCCGGTGAGCAAGCGCCTCGTCGGGAACTTTCCACAGGCATTCAGCCACATCGCTTTCGTGAACTCGGCCTTTCATTTCTATACGGCCGAAAGTTCGGTGCGAGAGCGGAGCCAGGAACGGGCCTCGTCCTAGCCGCCGGCACGCGTGACGTCAGGCTCAGCCGATGTCGCGCTGCAGCCCCGCGTTGCCGAGGCGCGGAGGCGCATCGACCAGCTCAATCGCGCAGCGCAGTGAGAGCGCGTGCGGCACGCACCAGTCCCAGCCCGAACCAGAGCGTCCACACGCTCATGGCCATCGACGATACCACCCAGACGAGGCTTCCGACCGCCATCCCAAGCCACATTCCGAGAGCCCACCCGGTGAACGACGCGAGTCCCGCGACCGCGCCCAAGCCCGCGGCCCACCGCGGCGTCGCCCGATTAGAGCTCCGGGACTCGTGCACCGCGATCAGCACGACGGCGAGCGCCACGAACGCGATGCCGGTGGCCTTCCCCTCGGCGAACGCCCACCACGTCTCGAACGTCTCCCGCCTCCCCGCGGTCGCCGCCGCGGTCACGGCGGTCGCCTCGGCCAACGCCGTCGTGAGCGTCCACAGCGCGCCTATCGAGAGCACCGCCCAGGCGCTCAGGGTCGCGCCGCTCATGGTCAGGCGCGATCTGGCCGAGAGGACGAGGAGCCCCGTCACCGCGTAAAAGGACAGGGCTGCCGCCGCCAGCCAGTGGGCCACCCGCCACCTGTCAGGCGCCGCGGAGATCCTCGTCATCTGCTCGCCGAGGTCTGGGGCGAGTGGGCCGTGGAGCGCGAACACCGCGATCATCAGGAGAGACGCCGCCGCGAGCCAGCCGCCGGCGGTGCGGATCGCGGTGACGGTGTGTGCCGACACAGCGTCTCCAATCGGACTGGCTTCCCACGTCTCGGAAATGGCTGTACGTGTGCTCATCGTTCCTCTTTGGATTCGTCGAGCCGCGTATCCCTCTCGAGCGATGACCTCAATGCCCGGAGGAATTGCTCCGGCTCGTCGCGCGGCGGGTCGTCGGCGCAGTCTTCGATCACGTGGAGCGGCCAGCCATAACGCGTGCTCGCGGCCTCCGCGACCCGCAGCCGGTTGGCGCGGTCGTGCCGCCCCCAGATCAGCGTCACCGGCACCGTCAGGCGCGCCAGCTCGTCCGACGAGATCTTCGGGAGGCCCACCTCACGCATGAGGCGGGCCGCGACTTTGCCGCTCGGCGCACGCGCCCTGTCGAGGTTGTACGCGACGAACGGCTCCCACAACTCGCCTAACTCGTCGCGCAGCCGGTCCACGTCGTACGAGCACTGGCGCATGAAGCGGGTGAAGCTCGCCTCGGTGGGCCGCGTCAGGAACCCCATCATGGTGAGCGCAAAGACCGGTTTTGGCCGGAACGGCGCCAGCCCCAGCGTGTCCACGAGGACCAGACCGGCGAGCCGTCCGCCATGGGCGATCGCATAACGCGCCCCGA
>JBPCLX010000249.1:0-7479 GCA_051002815.1 Gemmatimonadaceae bacterium | reverse complement strand
CTCTCGGCCAGCCAGTCGAGGAACTGCGGCGCGAAAAATCCCGGCGTGCACGACACCGACGCGCCGGCGGAGAGCGACGCAAGCAGGGCGCACACGAGCCCGTGGATGTGGAACAGCGGCATGACGTTGAGGCACTTGTCGGCCGGTCCCAACTCGAGCGTCGCGCTGACGCTGGTGGCCGACGCGCAGAGATTGCGGTGCGCCAGGGGCACCATCTTCGGTCGCGACGTCGTTCCCGACGTGTGCAGGACGAGCGCGACGTCGTCAGGCATTGGATCTGTCGACTCGGGGCTCGTCACGCCGTCAACTTCGCCGAGAGAGAAGATGCCAGCCTCAGCGTCGTCAGGCACGGCGAGCTCGAGAATCGGAATGGAGCGCGCCCGTGCGACATCGCCAGCCGGCGACCGGGCCCCGCGGGCGACTACCAGGGCTCGCACGCCCAGATCTTCGAAGTAGAAGTCGAGCTCGGCTTCGCCGTACGCGGGGTTGAGCGGCGCACAGGTCGCCGCCGAGGCGATGGCGAGGAAGGCCGTGGCCATCTCCGGACCGTTCGGCAGCACGACTGCGACGCGATCGCCGCGGCCCACTCCGAGCGCGTTCAGCGCCGCGCCGGTGCGCGCGACGTGCGCCTGCAACCCGCGGTAGGAGAGCGCCTGGCGGCCTGGGGCGGCGATCGCCGTCGCGTCGGGGGTCGCGGTGGCGACGCGGCGCACGAGTTCGGGAATGGTGGATGGCGCTACGGGCATGTCAGCTGGTCGAGGATCGTCGCGGGAAAGCTGCTCTCAGTATAGGTCGGGAGACGGCAACCGTCACCGTTCGACGAACGAACGAGCGGACGATCACAGCCTCGCCCAAGCTGGGGATATCGGTATCCTCGTATGGATAGTCTGGCGATCCCGGCCGCTGAGGGTCTAACTGGGGTTGGTAAGGGCGCTTAGGAAAGCTTCAGGTATATGAAGTTGAGTGGTCGGCGCATCGTCCTCCAGCGCGTCAGTCCCCCGTCTCAGGCTCTGCCCAAGATGATCGGCGGGCACAATGGGTATAGTTCTCTCGCCGTATGCCTGATCGGCCGGAAACGAACGGGCTGACCGCCCGAACAACCCTCATGTTCGCAATGATTTTTTCGCGGGGCGTTTTCGGCCTCTTTGCGTGCGTCATGGGATTTCCCCTCGAGGCACAGGACACGACAATTTCACGGCGAGACAGCACGGTCGCTGTAACCGTGACGGTGCGCCGCGATACGATCCCTCTCGAAGACGTCATGGTCCGTAGCGACCAGATCGGTCGACCGACCGATTTCCGAGGTGTCGTCGTGCTGCGCCTCACGCCCGGGACGCACTCGCTGATCGCGAGAAAGATCGGCTTCCAGCCCGAGAGCTTGCAGGTGACACTCCGAGCCGGCATCGATACGACACTCGTTATGCTGGTGGCCGAGCAATCCGTTGAACTGTCGAGTGTGATGGTGTCGGCGACACGGAGCGGGCGGCGGATAGAAGATGAACCTCTGCGTGTCGAGGTGCTGGCGCAGGAGGAAGTCGAGGAGAAGCTGCTGATGACCCCTGGCGACATCACGATGATGCTGAACGAATCATCGGGACTGAGAGTGCAGACGACATCCCCCTCGCTAGGCGGGGCCGCCGTGCGCATCCAGGGACTCCGAGGCCGCTACACGCAAATCCTTGCAGATGGATTACCGCTCTACGGGGGGCAGACCGGGGGACTCGGGTTGCTGCAGATCCCGCCGATGGACCTGGGTGGAGTCGAGATCATCAAGGGCGTCGCATCGGCGCTGTACGGCGGCTCGGCGCTCGGGGGCGTCATCAATCTCATCTCCCGACGTCCGGAACAGGAAGCCGTTCGCGAGCTTCTGCTGAATCAAACGACGTTAGGTGGAACAGATGCTGTCGGATTCGCCTCCCAGCGGCTGACGGAGCGGTGGGGCTACACGCTCCTCGCCGGTGGGCATCGGCAATCACAGGTTGATCGGGATGACGATGGGTGGACTGATTTGCCGGGCTATGAGCGCGCTGTCCTTCGGCCGCGCGCGTTCTGGTCCAGTCCCGAAGGGCATTCTCTCATGGCCACAATGGGCGCTACGCTCGAGCGCCGCGAGGGCGGGACGGTGGATGGCGGGACCGTCGCCGGAAGTCCCTTTCCTGAGAACCTGCGCACGAACCGCTATGATGGCGGCCTCGTCGGCGGATTCCTGCTCGGCGGGAGCACTATCCTGTCGATTCGTGGCGCCGCGGCGATGCAGCAGCATCGCCACACGTTCGGTGGCGTGCGGGAGCGCGATAGGCATCTGACGTGGCTGGGCGAGATGTCGCTCGGGATTCCGAAAGGCAGGTCGCTCTGGGTGATCGGTGCAGCGGTTCAGCAGGAGCGCTACGATGCCGACGACGTCACCGGATTCGACTTCCAATACACTACGCCGGCGGTGTTCGCACAGAACACCATTACGATTTCGCGGGCACTCTCATTCACTGCCAGCGCTCGCGTGGATCAACACAGTGAATACGGCACCCAGATTGCCCCGCGCCTCTCCGCGCTCATGCGCCTGGGAACGATGTGGACTCTCCGTGCGTCGGGGGGTGGCGGCTACTTCGCTCCGTCACCGTTCACGGAGGAGACCGAGGTGACCGGCCTAACTCCTCTCGAGCCGCTGCTAAGCATCGGCGAAGAAAGTGCACGGAGCGGCTCGATCGATCTCGGGGGTACCATCGGTATGATCGAGCTGAATGCTACGATGTTCGGTTCGAGTGTGGATCATCCCGTTGGATTGCGATCAGTAGCCGGGGACCCCGAGCGCGTGGAGTTGGTGAACCTTGCAGCGCCGACGCGCACCGCTGGCGGCGAGCTTCTAATCCGCTGGAATCCGGAGCCCTTTCATGTGACGGGTTCCTACACCCTCGTGCGTTCGTCGGAGCAGGACCCGGAGACGGGGATCCGGCGGAATTCCCCGTTGACGCCTCGACATCAGGCGGGTGTCGTCACTATGTGGGAGAAGGAAGGAAGAGCCCGTGTGGGAGTCGAGCTCTATTACACGGGCCCGCAAACGCTCGACGACAATCCGTATCGTGATGAAGGCAAGCCGTATCTTCACATCGGAGTGCTCGCTGAGCGGAGGTTTGGCGCCGCGCGCGTGTTCATCAACGCGGAGAATCTTCTCGGATACCGTCAGACCCGGTACGACCCGCTCGTGCTTCCCACTCGGGGCCTCGGCGGGCGGTGGACGACAGACGTATGGGGTCCGCTGGAAGGTCGAATCGCAAACTTTGGGGTGCGTCTCGACACGCGATAGGAAGTGGAAAATGTCCCAGCGGAGCCAGCGTACCTGAGACCGCAACTCTGCAACAGCCCTTAGCCTCGCTACTCCATGACCGCTCTTCCTTCGATTCCATCCGAGCCAGCGACCAGGCCGGAAGACATCCCACTCCACGAGGATGTCCGCTGGCTGGCGGAGAGGCTCGGCCGGGTGATCGACAAGTTGGAGGGAGCGGAGGCGCTCCAAGCCGTGGAGGGATTGCGACAGGCATGCCGTGACCGCCGCCGGGGCCAAGCCGACGCCGCAACTTTCGACACTCTGCTCGACCAGGTGGCGACGCTCCCTCTCGAGCTGAGCGCGGTGACCGCCCGCGCCTTCACATTGTTCTTTCTTCTCATCAACACCGCGGAGCAGGTGCATCGAGTTAGGCGGCGCGCGGATTATCACGGCAGCTCGGAGCCGCAGCCCGCGTCGGCGCGGTGGACCATGCGGCAGCTCCTGAGCGCCGGCCGTTCGGCGGACGAAGTTGCGGCCGCGCTAGCAGGGCTGGAGGTTCGTCCGGTGCTGACCGCGCATCCCACAGAATCGACGCGCCGCACGCTGCTCGCTCTTCAGGCACGGGTCGCCGACCTGTTGCTGCAGCGCGAGTCCATCCCCGCGGCCGATCGCGGTCTGATCGACAGCGCGCTCGAGGGCGAGGTCGAGCTGCTTTGGCTCACCGCCGAGGTGCGCCAGGACCGTCCGTCGGTGAGGGACGAGGTGAGCACGAGCCTGTGGTACCTGGAGACCCGTCTGCTCGACGCCACCACGCGCGCGCAGGATGCTCTGGTTCGTGCGTTCGAAGCGGAGTTCTCCCAATCCTCGGAGACGCTGCGCCTGACGACGCCGCTGCGACTCGGCAGCTGGGTGGGTGGCGACCGCGACGGGAATCCATTCGTCACCCCCGAGGCTTCGATCGCCGCCGCCCGTCGGGCGAGCTTCGTCATTCTCGGGCGCTACCTGGAGTCTCTGAACGCGCTCGCCGAGCGCATCTCCCTCGCGGCGCAGTTTGCGGAGCCGGGAGAGGCGTTGCTGGCATCCTTGCTAGGCGACAGGGAGCTTCGCCCGGAAGTTTGGGAGGCCAACCGGGCGCGCAACGCGGATGAGCCGCTAAGGCTCAAGTTGAGCTTCATGGCCGCGCGAATCGATGCCACCCGCCGCCTCGTCGCTGCGCGAGACGCGGGACGTCCCATCCACGAGCCATCCGCTTACTCAAGCGCGGACAGGTTCGAGCAGGATCTGCTGCTCGTTCGCGAATCTCTTCTGTCCGCCGGCGCCATCGAGGCGTGCCGCACTGCGTTCGATCCGCTGCTTCTGGACGTCCGAGCCCACGGCTTTCACGGCTTTCTGATGGATGTGCGAGAGCACGCTGACGTCCTGAGATCGGCGTTAGGTGACATCGCCGCCCAGGTCGGCATCCCGCCGCTGAATGCGGTCGGACTGCGGCGCGAGCTGATGAGTCGTCGTCCCCTGGTCGGCCCGCATGTCACGCTCGTGGGAGACACGCGTGAGGCGCTCGACACGTTCGGCGCGATCAACACGATCCAGAGCGAGGCAGGCACCGCCGCCGCATCCACCTACATCGTTTCGATGACGACGTGCGCGGAGGACCTGCTTCGCGTGCTTCTGCTGGCACGTGAAGCAGGGCTGGTGGATCTCGCCGCCGATCCTCCGGTTTCGCGCCTGGACGTCGTACCGCTGTTCGAGACGCTCGACGATCTGGTCAACGCGCCAGTCGTTATGAAAGCACTACTGAGCGATGCGGTGTACAGGCGGCAGCTCGCCGCGCGTGGCGGTCGGCAGGAGGTGATGATCGGCTACTCTGATTCGGGAAAGGACGCCGGCATTCTCGCTTCGTCGTGGGGGTTGTATCAGGCGCAGGAAGCGCTTTCACGGCTGTTCGAGGACGCGGGGATCGAGCTGCTGCTGTTTCATGGACGTGGCGGAAGTGTCGGCCGTGGCGGCGGGTCTCCCGTGTATCGCGCGCTAGCGGCACTTCCGCCGGGCTCGGTGAAGGGGCGCATCAAGATCACGGAACAGGGAGAGATCATCTCGCAGCAATTCGGACTGCTGCCGATCGCGGAACGGACGCTCGAGGTCACGCTCTCGGGCACTCTGCTCCAGCAGTTCAGCGATTGGCGAGACTCGGTCAGCGAGGGTGATGTCGTCAGGTTTCGGGCGGCGATGGACGATCTGTCGGCGCGTTCGCTCGAGGTGTACCGCGATCTCGTCCACGACAACGACGCCCTGTTCGAGCTGTTCCGCGTGGCGACTCCGGTCGAGGAGTTGGCCAACGCCCGCTTTGGCTCGCGACCTGCATACCGGCCGGGTGCAAAGGAGGGTATCGACGGCATTCGCGCGATACCGTGGGGTTTTGGCTGGACGCAAATACGCTTGATGCTGACCGGATGGCTGGGGGTTGGCTCGGCGCTAGCCGGGATGGCCGAAGAAGGAGAGGGACTCCAGATACTGCGCCGGATGGCGCAAACATGGCCGTTCTTCGACGATCTGCTCGCGAAGATCGAGATGGTCTGCGCGAAGACCGATCTGACGGTCGCGCGCGCGTACGTGGAACAGCTAGGCGGCGACCTTGGCCTGCTGGCATTGCTGGAGACCGAGTTCGAGCGAGCCGTCAAGGCAATTCTGACCATACGCGAGACGGATCACCTGCTCGACGATGCGACGGTGCTGCAAGCAGCGATCGCCCTCCGGAATCCGTATGTGGACGCGCTCTCTCTTCTGCAGATTGCGCTTCTGCGGCAAAAGCGAAGTGGTGGTGTCTTGAACGACGAGGACCGCGCACAGCTGGACGGCGCGCTGGCGACGACGCTAGGCGGCATAGCACAGGGACTGCGGAATACGGGCTAACGGTCACGATGACGATTGACTCCGAGCTTACATCGTGATTTCATGACCGACTCTTTCGACGAATCGGAAATACCGCGCAGGGACGACCGGCTCTTCGCCACACTGGAGGCCGAGCGCGCGTTACTGGCCGAGGTGTTTCGACAGGCGCCTTCGTTTCTCGCGTTGCTACGTGGGCCGGATCACGTGTTCGAATACACCAACGATGCGTATTGCCGGCTAACCGGGCGCAGCGACATGGTCGGCAAATCGCTCCTCGAGGCGCTTCCCGAGGTTCGGAATCAGGGTTTCAAGGAGCTTCTCGATGAGGTTCTTGCGACTGGAGTACCCTACGTGGGACGCGAGATTCCCGTCACCCTCACTCGCACACCTGACAACGAGTCCGAGCAGGTTTTCGTCGATTTCATATACCAACCCTTCACCGAGGCTGACGGCACGCGCAGTGGAGTCGTCGTTCACGGATCGGTCGTAACGGAGCAGGTTCGGGCTCGGCGCGAGCTCGAGCGGCTGCTCGCTGAAAGTGAGGAATCTCGTAAGGCACTTGCCGACGCGAACCGGCAATTGCAGGATCAGCAGCTGGAGCTGGAGATGTCAAACCAGCAACTCCAGGAACAGGCTCAGGAGCTCGAGGAGCAGGCCGAGAAACTTCAGGAGAACACGACCATCCTTGCGCAGCGTAAGGAGGAGGCCGAACGAGCGGCAGCAGCACTGGCCGAGATCGAGCAACAGTCGCGCACGATGTTGAACGCCCTTCCGATACTCGCATGGACCGCGAGGCCCGACGGCTACATAGACTGGTACAACTCCCGCTGGTACGAGTATACGGGAACGACGCCTGACGACATGGCAGGTTGGGGCTGGCAGTCCGCCCACGACCTCGATGCATTGCCGCGCGTTCTGGATCAGTGGCGCTCATCGATCGCGACGGGCCGGCCTTTCGAGATGACGTTTCCGTTGAAGGGAGCAGACGGGCGGTTCAGGCCGTTTCTGACTCGTGTATCGCCCATCATCGATTCGCACGGAAGGGTCGTAAGGTGGTTCGGTACGAACACCGACGTGGAAGCGGAGCATGCCGCGCGCGAGGCCGCCGAGCGGGCGAATCAGGCGAAGACCGACTTCCTGGCAACAATGAGTCACGAGCTGCGCACGCCACTGAACGCGATCGCCGGCTATTCGGAGCTGTTGGAGATCGGCGTTCATGGTCCGGTGACCGTACAGCAACGCGAGGCGATCAACCGGATTCAGCGTAGCCAGCGGCATCTGCTTTCGCTGATCAACGACGTGTTGAACTTTGCAAAGCTGGAGGCCGG
>JBPCLX010000248.1:0-4911 GCA_051002815.1 Gemmatimonadaceae bacterium | reverse complement strand
CTGTTCGAGATGGCCGTTTCGGTACAGCCGCAGCTGGCGCGTCAGACGCTGTTCATCACCGGCGATGGCAGCGCGCGGGGACTGGAGCTGGTGGGCGCGTGCGGTTGCCCGGTGCTCATCAAGCCTTTCGACCTCAAGGATCTGATCGCGGCGACCGGCCGGCTCGTGGTGAACGTTCGGGAGGAGTCAGCCTGACGAATCGGTCGCCGGGGCTTCCGAGGCACCCGAAAAACGCCCAGCCGCGAGTAACCAGGCTCGTGAGTCATAACGTCCAGCCCTTGAGCGTCGCGATGGCCCGCTCGAGCGCGCCCCGCTGGTCAGCGCGGGCCGTGGACAGTAGCGACTCGTATGTTCGGAGCGCCATTGCGAGCGCCTCGGCGTCGGACTCGGCGCCGGCGAGGCTCGCCGCATTGTCGGCGAGCAGCACTCGCGCCAATTCGTCCTGGGGAAAGCGTTCCGCTACCTGCGACCATCGCGCCGTACGCGCACGCGCGTCGGACTCGCTGAGCGCCCACAGATGCCATGCTGCGCGCAGGGCAGGATCGGCGGCGATCGCGCGTGCGGCCAACTCGCCGACCATTTCCGGGCCGCGGCCGGCGAGCCAGTATGCGTTGGCGAGCGTCACAAGCGCCCGAGCGTCCTCGGGTCGCGCCGCGACGACGTGCTCGTATACCGGACCGATCACCTCTGGAATCTCCCGAAACGGTTCCGCCGCGGCGACCAGATCATGGATAGGAGTGGTTTGGGCAATGACGCCGATTCGCTCGAGCAGTCGGGCGAGGTCACCGCTTTCGCGGTAGGAGATCACCGCCTCGGACAGGTTCGGTTGAGTAAGCGATTCGGTCATGCGAGCAAAGATGCCGCACTACGAGGGGATACTGAAGGGCGAACACACACGCAACGTGACGGAGCGCGATGTTGAACTCTCGAGACGAACGGGTAGAACGCGAGATTGGAACTGGTGCGGTGGTCTCTCGCGCGGATGTGGACGACCCGCTGACCGTCCTTCAGAAGAAAGCCGCGCACCTTCAACACCAGATGAACAACCCGCTCGCCGCTCTCCTTGCGGAGGGCCAACTGCTCTGCATGGACCCTGGATTGCAGGGGGAGCATCGGGAGTCGGTCGACCGGATGATCGAGTTGACCCGTCGGGTGATCTCGCTGGTGCGCTCTCTGGACGACATTCGCGGCCCCCATTCACCACTCTGATCGGGCAGTTGCGGGGTGAAAGGCACGGATCTCGCAACTTCACAGTTGCGCAAACGGGGGTGAGTAGGTCATAATCGAGATGGCTCGGGCCGCTAGCAGTCGCCCGCCCATAGCCGGAGTGGCGCCGCCCAGCGCGTGGCGCCGCGCTCAATGCGCCCCGTGGGCGCCCGCCGCAAGTTCGCGGCGCCCGCACCAAACGCAGACTTGATCCCCACGCCGTACTCGTGAATTGAGGCCGCCTGACCGCGGCCGTTCAGACGGGGGGGAAGTACCTAACGATACTCAGACGCGTGCTCCGCGGCATGCGCAGGCACGCGGCTACGCCGTCCGCGGAACGGTCCACCGTCAGATCACCGTACAGCATTACGAGCCGGTCGCCGGTCAGAAGGGCGGCTGTGGCGCAGAACCACCATACACTCACACTCCGAACTGCATGACCGAACGCCGTCGTCCGCCCCGCCGCCGCGGGAACCGCCCTCATCATCGCCAGCCTCGGGAAGAGGGAACCGACAATCCCTATCGTGAGGCACCCGCAACTACTACCGAATCGGGCACGCCAGGCGGCGAGTCTGCACCTCCCGGCGACGGGCAGAGTGGCGGACGCGACGGTGGCGGCGGTCGGTTCGCCCAGCAGAACGGACGCCGGCGCCGAAACCGCCGGGGCCGTAGCGCCGAGCCGAGTGGAGCACCAGCGGGGCCTGTCGTCGCCGATGGCGAAACCGATGGATGGTTCGACTCCACGCGTGAGGGTGGATTCATTAGGCGCGGATCCGCGAGCTACCTCCCTCAAACCGGCGATGCCTTCGTTCCGCAACCAGTCGTACGGCAGCATGCGCTGCGCCGTGGAGACCGGGTGGAAGCGACCACCGGCCGCGATAATCGTGGCCGCGTCGCGGTCGCCGAAATCACGCGCATCAATTCGCGCGACCCGGCCGAATCCCTTCGCCGCCCCGACTTTTCTTCCCTCCCCGCCTCGTATCCAGAACGCAAACTCACACTCGAAACCGGCAAGCCCGCCAAGGTCGGACCGGAGCTCACGCGGCGCGCGATCGATCTCATTGCGCCTATCGGCTATGGGCAGCGTGCGCTGATCGTCGCACCGGCACGCGCCGGCAAGACGATGTTGCTGCAGGCGATCACCGAGGGCGTCGCGCTCAACCATCCTAACGCCGAGCTGTTGATCCTGTTGGTCGACGAGCGTCCGGAAGAGGTGAGTGAAGCGATTTCCTGGGGTCACGGCGAAGTCATCGCTTCGAGCTTCGACATGCCGGCTGAACGGCACGTCGATGTGGCGGAAATGACACTGGAACGTTCGAGAAGACTGGTCGAAGAGGGACGGGATGTGGTGATCGTTCTCGACTCGATCACGCGCCTTGCGAGGGCGCACAACACCGCCGAGCGCGGGACCGGCCGCACACTCACCGGCGGTCTGGACGCCACCGCCATGGCCAAGCCAAAGGCGTTCTTCGGGTCGGCTCGCTCCGTCGCCGAAGCCGCCGGCGGCGGATCCCTGACCATCATCGCCACCGCACTCGTGGAGACAGGATCGCGAATGGACGACGTGATCTTCGAGGAGTTCAAGGGAACCGGCAACTGCGAGATCAAGCTCGATCGCGGTCTTGCCGAGAAGCGCATCTTTCCCGCGATCGACATCGCCACGAGTGGCACGAGGCGCGAAGAAAAGCTGTTCCGTCCTGACCAGCTCGACGCCGTTTACATGCTCCGCCGCGGGCTGCATCAGATGACACCGCAGTCCGGCATGGAGTGGCTGAGCAAACGGATCGCCGGCACGCCAAACAACGACGCCCTGCTCTCCGGATTGTAGCCCCGACGCAAAGGCGGGAACTCGGCCCGTCGTTTGCTGTGTCCGGTAGGCAATGACTGTCCGGCACATGAAGGTCGGGCCACCGGTTCGGTGGGCCGCCCTTGTCGCGCTGTTCCTGTACCTCGCTACGCCGCTTCTTGCGCAGCGCGGCGATGAGATGGAGCGTCCGGAAGTCGAGAAGATCGAGCTCGCCGGCGTCAAGTCGGTGGACAAGGACGACTTGCAGGACGGCCTGGCGACGCAGGCATCGGAATGCCGTAGCCTCCTGCTCTACCCGTTCTGTCTGGTCAGCGAGCATTCGTGGTTCGTCAGGAAGGCCTACCTCGACGAAGAGGAACTTCAGCGCGACGTGCTGCGAATCAAGGTCTACTACTGGCGTCGCGGGTTTCGCGAGACGTCGGTGGACACGACCGTCACGCCGGAGGACGACGGCGTAATCGTGCGATTCGGCGTCACCGAAGGGCCCCCCACACTCGTCAGTTCCATAACGCTCGAGCAGGAAGGTGAGCGCGTCCTGACGAATGAAGAGATCGAAGAGATCATGCGGCTGCGGGCGGGCATGCCGCTCAATCTCATCGCGCTCGACAGCAGCCTGATGCTGATCCGCGAAGAGCTGTTCGAGCGCGGATATGCGGACGCCGAGGTCGAAACCGATACGATTCTGGTCTCGCCGGGGCAGCGCACCGCAGCCGTCAGGATCGGCGTGTCGCCGAAATGGCAGACTCGTGTCGGGACCATCACCGTGCGCGGCGCGCAGGAGGTGGCGCCGGCCACGGTGCTGAACTCGATGGTGCTCGAGCCGGGGGATCTGTACCGGCGCGAGGCGCTGCTGGAGAGCCAGCGGGCGCTGTACGAGTCCGGGCTCTATCGTCAGGCGATGATCACCGTCGTCGAAGACAGCACGATACCCGACGGTATAACGAATCTCGATGTGCAGGTTCGGGAAGCACCGTTCCGCGAGATGCGGCTGAGCGGCGGCTTCAATACGGTCGACTTCATTCAGGTAGAGCAACGGTTCACCAAGTACAACTTTCTCGGCGGCGGGCGGCGTCTGGATGCGCGCGGGGTGGTCGGCAACATCCTCGCTCCCCAGTTGAACGGAGTGTTTCCGTTCCATGATGTGACGCCAGGATCGCTGACGGCTGAAGACGAGGACCGTTTCCTGAAGCCCAACTGGCAAGTGAGCCTCGAGTTCACTCAGCCATGGTGGTTGAGCCCGCGCAATACGATAGCCACGGCAACGTTCGCCCACCGCCGGAGCTCGCCAGGCATATACATCGATCGCGGTTTCGGCGCCAGCGCGACGTTCACGCGACGGATGGCCCATCGGTCGCCGGTCAGCCTGTCTTACCGGTACGAGCTGACGGAGGTCGAAGCCGGCGACGTGTATTTCTGCCAGAGCTTCGGCGTGTGCGAGGTCTCGACCATAGAAGCGTTGCGTGGGCGGCAGCGTCTGTCGCCGCTTTCGCTCAGCTATTTCACCGACCGGTCCAACGACCTGTTCTTTCCGTCGGATGGCTACCTGATCCGTGCAGACGCGGAGCACGCCTCCGCGTTCACCCTGTCCGATTTCCGCTACAATCGCATCAGCGCACAGTTGAGCCGGTACTTCGCCGTGGGCAACGGAGTCATTGCTACGCGAGTGCGTGGGGGATTGATACGCAATCTGGCGAGCACGGCCGAAGGGGTCGGCACCGGCCTCAGTAAAGGTGAAGTGATTCTGCATCCGCGCAAACGTTTTTACGCCGGCGGTTCGCAGTCCGTGCGCGGGTACGCAGAGAATCAACTCGGCCCCCGAGTGCTGACCGTCTCACAGGAAGCGTTGCTCGCACCGCGAATCGGTGCCGCAGGGGACACGGTGCCCGGCTGCAGCGAGG
>JBPCLX010000247.1:0-5097 GCA_051002815.1 Gemmatimonadaceae bacterium | reverse complement strand
AGGGCGCTTGCCAGCGGCTCGAGCACCAGCTCTCGCACCTTGTAACCCGCCCGCTCCACTGCCTTACGAAGGTTGAGCGAGGGCGACGTACCGATGGTGACGAGATACATCTCCGTCTCCAGCCGGGTGCCGATCATGCCGACGGGATCGCGAATTCCATCGTTGCGATCGACGCGGTACTCCTGCGGAATGGCATGCAGCAGCTCGCGCTCCGGAGGAATCTGCTGCGCGCGAGCCACCTCGTGCGCGCGATCAACGTCGGCACGCGAGATCTCTTCCCCGCTCACGGCAACGACGCCGGTGCTCGTCATTGCGCGTACATGCTCGCCGGCGATGCCGACGTACAGCCACTCGACCTTCACCCCCGACATGCGTTCGGCGTCGGTCATTGCCTTACGAATGGAGTGGGTGGTTTCCTCGATGTCGGAGACGACACCGCGCCGCATGCCCGAGGTGCGGGCCTGTCCCACGCCAAGGATCTTGACCCCCGCGCTCCGCGGAAGGTCGCCGACCACTTCGGCGATGACGGCGGTGGTTTTGGCCGAACCTATATCCAGACCAGCGACGAGGCGCTCGGGATTCATTGCACTCTGGCGACGACTTGGTCGCGGTATCGAAGATCAAGCTCCACCACGCGCGCCTGCCGGCGCGCGAGATCGCGTTCCACGGGGAGAATGTCCGATAGGCGTGAAGATGACAAGTCCGTTCTTGCACGAACACGCAGCGGGGGCATGACGAGCATCAGCTCATTCCGGTCTTCGCGACGAACCTCGGAGATGCGGTCGAAGAGCGCAGGGACCTCAGCCCGCAGGCTCGCGAGCAGCCGCAGTATGGTGCTGTCGTTCCGCGCCACGATCGGCAGACTGGCATCGGCGCGCAGGGGATCCAGCGGCAGTGTGTCGCCCCTCGCATCGAGTGCACGCAGGCCGCCTGCCGTGGAGATGAACGCCACCGGCGGCTCCTCGCGCACCTGCACCACAAGGGTGCCGGGAAGTCTCTTGCTAATGTGGGCCTCGGCAATCTGAGGGTGCTCGGCGATGCGGGCGGCGATCGGGGTGTGATCGCCCCACACCGACATGGTCGTATCGATCTCCATCATTGCCACCACCTGCGCCGGGTCGATCAGCCTTGCACCGACCACCTCGACATGCCGGACGTCGAAGAACGACAACCGCGCCAGTCCGCGAGGCGCCCACCATGGCGCGGAGACCAGTGCCAACACGAGCATAACGACTCCGACCGCCCGCCAGGTGCGCCTTTCCGCCAGCAGAGCCCAGCGGCTCACGCGGTCCCGCCCAACAGCGACAGCAGCTCCGGACCCGACCGCGTTATGTCGCCCGCTCCCATCGTCAGGATCACGTCGCCGGCACGCGCTCCTTCCGAGAGAGCGAGGGCGAGTTCGTCGCGCGTACCGAGCCAGGCGACCGGGCGGCCGGCAGCCGCGGCCGCGTCGGCGATCAGCCCGGCGGTCACGCCGGCGATCGGCTGCTCGCGGGCCGGGTAGATCTCGGTAAGATAGGTGGCGTCGGCAAGCCCCAGTGCTTCACCGAACTCTCGGGCAAAATCCCTCGTGCGGGAGAACAGATGCGGCTGAAAGGCCGCTACGATCCGCCGCCCTGGATAGGCGGACCGCGCCGCCGTGAGCGTCGCGTGAATCTCGGTGGGGTGGTGCGCATAGTCATCGATCACCATCACGCCTCTCGTCTCCCCGATACGCTGAAAGCGACGCTCAACGCCCATGAACGACGCCAGTCCCTCGGCCAGACGCACCGCATCAGCACCGAGCGCCAGGCCGCTGCCTAGCGCGGCGAGCGCGTTCAGAACGTTATGTTCGCCCGGAACGCGCAGCTGGACCGCGCAGACTTCCTCGCCGTCGAATACCGCGGTGAATTGGACACCGCCATCCACCGATCGAACTCCCGCCGCGCGCAGCCGTGCTTCCTGCGACCGGATGGCATACCGAATCACCTGCCGGCCACCCGGAAGTGCGAGCGACCGTGCGCCCGGATCATCGTCGCACAACACGATCGTTTGCGAAGGTGCCAGGAACTGCGCGAACGCATTGCGGATGTCATCGAGATCCGAATAGATGTCCAGATGATCGGACTCGACGTTGGTCACCACGCCAACAGTTGGTGTCAGCGCCAGAAAGGAGCGGTCGTATTCGTCCGCCTCGACGACGAACAGTCGCTCACCGCCCAGCTGCAGATTTCCATTCCAGGCGCCCACCCTGCCTCCGGCGATTCCGGTAGGATTCAATCCCGCCGAGCGCAGCACCTCCGTCGTCATGACCGTCGTCGTAGTCTTGCCATGCGTGCCCGCAATGCCCACCACATCACCTCCCGCCGTCGCTTCCGCGAGCGCTTCGGCTCGTCGGATTACCGGAATGCCGCGTTCGCGAGCGCGAGCGATCTCCGGGTGGTCGCGCGGCATCGCCGAAGTTACGACGAGCGCCCCCGCGGCATCCGCGTGCGACGGATCATGCCCGCCGTAGACCGTGATCCCCAGTCGCTGGAGATCGGGCGCATTGGCGAGATTGGCATCGCAACCTGTGACACGAGCGCCGCGCCGGTGCAGCAACTCGGCGAGCGCGGACATGCCGGCACCAGCGATGCCGACGAAATGAACAGGTTGAGACGACTCGGAGAGAAGCGACATGGCGGGCGGGAGGAATATACCCTCTCGCCGCGCGCCGGCTCAATGCGAACTGTCGCTGGCTATCAGCCGCAGGATGCGCGACGCGATCTCGCGCGCCGCGTCGGGGCGTCCCCGCTCGAGCGCCGCTGACGCCAGCGAGGCGCGTCGTTGCTCGTCGCGCAGCAGCGCGCGCAGCTCGGCATCGAGCCGTTCCACTGAAAGGTCACGTTGTTCTAACATCACCGCGGCGCCGGCTACGGCAAGTGCGCGCGCATTCGCCGTTTGATGATCCGCCGCGGCAGTAGGCAGTGGCACCAGCACTGCGGGAATGCCCCACGCGCAAAGCTCGGCGGCAGTGAGTGCACCGGCACGGGTGAGTGCGACGTCGGTCGCGGCATAAGCGTCGGCTATCGGCGAGAGGTACGAAACCACGCGCACGCGCGGACCGGCATGGCGCGCGAATGCGGCGTGGCTTGCCGATCCGGTCGCCCAGATGACGTACAGCGATTCCGGCAGTCCCGCATCCATCCAGTCCGATACCGCCTGATTGAGCGCCAGAGCTCCCTGGCTGCCACCGAAGATGAGCAGAACCGGCGCGTCATCGTCGGCAAACTCCCAGTGTGCGCGCGCCGCGGCGCGCGGCGGGCGATCTGCCGGCGGCGGCTCAATCGGATTTCCGGTGACGCCTACCCAAGCCCCGGCGCGCGGCGACAAATGCTCGGCCGCTTCGCCATAGCCGAGATAGATCTCTCGCGCGGTGCGACTCGCCAGGCGCGTGGTCAGGCCGGGGTAACTGTTCTGTTCCTGAAGCACGATGGGTATGCGCCGACGGCGGGCGAACGCGAGGGCCGCGCCTGACGCGTATCCGCCGGTAGCCACCAGCGCGGCGGGTCGCTCCCTGGCAACCAGCCTATCGAGCTCCTTCCACGATCGCATCAAGCCCCATGCGGTGCGCCAGTTGCGCCAGGGCTGGAGCCGATACAGCGGATGCAGGTCGAGTAGCAGATGGGGAAAGATCGTCTGCGGCAGAATGTCGCGCTCCACTCCGCGCCTGGCGCCTATGAAGTACGGGGTGGCACCCGGCTCCAGCTTCACCAGCGCGCGGGCGATCGCCAGTCCCGGATAGAGATGGCCCCCCGTTCCCCCTCCGGCGAAAAGGATTCTCACGCCGCGACCGCGACGGGATCGGTTGCCCGGTCGCCGTAGACGCGCTCACGCCGGCTGCCGATGCTTACGAGAATCCCGGTCATGAGAAAGGAGAGCAGGAGGTTCGAGCGGCCGTAAGAAAAGAACGGGAGTGTGAGCCCAGTCGTGGGCAACAGGCCGATGACGACTCCGATGTGAAGCAGCGCCGTGATGGACGTCACCGCGGTAAGGCCAAGGGCGAACAGGCTCTGGAACGGTGTCGGCGCGTCGCGCGCGATTCGGAAGCCTAACCATGTGTATGCGGCGAACAGCACGATGAGCACGAACATACCGGCAAACCCCATCTCTTCTCCGACCACGCTGCCAATGAAGTCGCTGTACGGGTAGGGAAGAAACAGATCCTGCTGGAATCCCGAGCCGAATCCCTTGCCGAACGCCCCCCCCGATCCCACGGCGATCAACGACTGCCTGAGTTGATAGCTGTTTGCCGCGGGCGCCGCACCCGGATCCAGAAAGCTGCTGATGCGCAGGAACGCATACTGGAGTCGCTCGAGCTCACTCCAGATGAGCGGGATCGCGATTATCCCCAGCACGACGACATGGCCGATTCGCACGCCGCCGGCGAACAGGACGATCGCCATCAGCAGGGCGAACATCAGGGCGCTCGACAAGTCGGGCTCGACGGCGGCCAGGGCGCACAGCACGCCGATCACCAGCAGGAACGGCACGAGACCCTTTGTCAGGCGCCGGAGCTGATCACCCTTCTTCACCACCAGCATCGCCGTCCAGGCCACCACCGCCAGCTTGGCGAGTTCCGATGCCTGAAACGCGAAGCCGAGCATGATCCATCGCCGGGAGCCGTTGATACGCGGTGCGATCGATGTCGTGAACGGCAGCACGATGATCAACATCAGAAGCAGCGTGACGGCCATCAGCGGCCACGCCCAGCCGCGCCATCTTTCGGCGTTGACCTTGGCCGCCACCGCGAACACGACGAAGCCGGCGAGTACCCCTGTCGCCTGACGCACCAGATAGTAGGTGCTGTCATGACCGGCGCTCATCGCCGTCATAGCGCTGGCGCTGTACAACGTTGCCAGACCGAAGACGGTGAGGACGGCAGTGACTATGACGAGCGCGCGCGCATCGACTCCCATGCGCATCCGCTCGCGAACACGACTCATGATTGCCGGCTCCCTTCCGCAGCGAGTCGGCGGAATTCGGCGCCCCGCTCCTCGTAGTTCCGAAACATGTCATAGCTCGAGCATGCGGGCGAGAGCAGCACGGCGTCGCCCGGCTCCGCGATCTCCTTCGCGC
>JBPCLX010000246.1:0-7630 GCA_051002815.1 Gemmatimonadaceae bacterium | reverse complement strand
GGGTTGCCGCTGAATGCAGAGATCAACGTGGTGAGCCTCATCGATGTGATGATGCTCCTCATGGTGATCTTCATGATCACCGCGCCGATGATGCAGGGCGGGGTGGATGTGGCGCTGCCGCGGGCGGAGGCCCGGCCGCTCGAGGCACGGAGCGGGGTGGTCGTGTCGGTGAACCGGCAGGGAGAGATCTTCGTCGATCAGACCCGGCTCACCTACGACGAGTTCGTCGCCAGCTTCTCTTCACTCGTAGCACAGCGCGGTCGTGAGGGCGGCATCTACCTGCGCGCCGACGAGGGAGTGCCATACGGGACCGTCGTCAGGGTACTGGCGACAATGCGGGCTGCCGGAGTAGGGGATGTGGGGCTGGTCGCGGAGCCGGAGGTCGTGCGCTGATGTCCCCGCGCCGCTCGTCAGGCGGCGCGCTCGGAGCCGGCCCGTTCGGCTTCTCGGCCGCGCTGCACGTGATCCTCCTGGCGGGAATGTTCATTGCGCGTCCGGACGCACCGCGGATGAGGGCGCCGGTTTATCGGGTCGATCTCGTTGCCGCTCCTCCAGGACCGCGTGCCGTAGGGGAAGTACGGCCGCCACAGGCCGAGCCACCGCCTGCTCAGGCCGAGCAACCGCCGCCTCAGCGGCCGGAGCAGCTCATCACCGAGCAGATGCCACCGCCACCCACCACGCGGCCCCCGGTGCGCCGTGCGCCTGCACCCGCGACTCCATCGCCCGCGCAGACACAGACGCCGCGCACGCGCGCTCCAGCGCCGGCGGCGGGGGGTGGGCCCGAGGGAGGACGGGGCACCGACGTCGCCAACGTGCGCACCGAGGGGATCGAGTTCCCGTTCCCCGGGTACCTCGAAAATATCGTACGCCAGATTGCGTTGAGGTTCAGCCCGCCAGGTAGCGCCGATTTGCGGGCAGAGGTGAAGTTCCTCATCCGGCGCGACGGCTCGGCTGAGATCGTGCAGTTCATGACCCGCTCGGGAGCGTTCGCTTTCGACCTCGAGGCGCAGGGAGCGATCGAGCAGGCGGGGAACGTGAAAGCGTTCGGCCCATTGCCCCAGGGATACGAGAACGACGTGCTGACGGTCGTCTTCAGCTTCGATCCTCGAACCATTCGTTGATTATCGTGAAGAGAGTGAGAATTGCGTTGATGGCGCTTGCCTGTCTGGCAGCGCCGCTCGGCGCGCAGGATACGACGCAGGTGCGCATTGGCCTTACCTATCAAGCCGGTGTGCAGCCAACGGTGGTCGTTCTGGAGGTAGGGGGCGCTCTTGGTGACAGCGCCCAGGCGATCCTGGCGCGCGATCTGGAGAACAGCGACCGGATGCGAGTCACGACCGGTCCGGGCGCGGTGGCGTTCGTGGCCGCGCTCGGGCAGGGCGGTCAGCCGCCGAACTATGCGCTCTGGCAGCGGCTCGGCGCCGCCGGTGTGCTGCACGCCGACATGCTGCCTAACGGAATCAGGGTGCGGCTCCACGACGTGCAGGGGCGGGAGCTCGGAGCGGCGCGGGACTTTCCGCTCTCCGGTGAACCGTTGAGCGGCGACTGGCGCATGGCTTTGCACGGCGTCTCCGACGAGCTCGAGCGGTGGATCACCGGAACGCGCGGTATCTCGCAGACGCGCATTGCCTTTGTGCGCGGCGGCCGCATACACGTCCTGGACAGCGACGGGGCGATGGAGCGGCCGGTGAGTCCGGCTGGAGGTGCGCTTTCCCCCAACTGGCACCCGAACGGCGATGCCGTTGCGTACAGCATGTTCGGGGAGCGTGGCACCGAGATTCGCGTGCTCGACCTGGCGACAAACCGCGAACGGCGGTTGTCCGGAACGACGCGTGGGCTCAATATTACTCCGGATTGGACGCCGCGCGGTGATTCCATCGTGTATGCGCACGGCGAGGAGAGCGGCACCGATCTGTTCATTGCCGGTGTGGAAGGCGGTGAGCCGCGGCGCATTACGGTCGGGCGGGGGACGGACAATACGTCGCCTTCGTTCAGCCCGGATGGTCGCCGGCTCGCGTTCACATCGGGGCGCTCCGGGCATCCGGAGATCTACACTGTCGATGTCGATGGGGCGAATGCGGAGTTGCTGACCCCCTTCAACATCGGAGACCAGAGTTACCGATCAAGTCCCTCGTGGTCGCCTGACGGGCGGTTGATTGCCTTTCAGGCGCGCGTGGCTGGACGCTTTCAAATCATGACGATCAACCTGCGTGACCGTTCAATGCGCCAACTGACGAGCGAAGGGGTGAACGAAGATCCTTCGTGGGCGCCTGACGGGCGGCATCTGGTGTTCACATCTACTCGCTCGGGTGTCCAGCAGCTCTGGATCCTCGATGCGGAAACTGGCCGCGCGCGGCAGCTTACCCGTCAGGGTGGCAGCCGACTGGCAGCGTGGTCCCGTGTACTGCCCCCCACCTCGTAAGCTGGCATCCTTCCATGCACCACCCCCGACCGGAGAAAGCAATGACCCGCACGTCTCGCCTCATCCCTGTGCTGTCGTTGGCCGTCGTCGTCCTGGCTGGCTCAGCTTGCCGGCGCCAGCAGGAGCCGCAGCTGCCGCCGACCCCAACCGTGAACCAGGACAGCATCGACGCCGCCAATCGCGCCGCCGCCGATGCCGCCGCCCGCGAGCGCGCCCGTCTGGACTCGATCAACCGGGCCAATCTCGCGGCCGAGGAAGCGCGGCGGGCCGAAGAGGCACGGATGTCGGCGCTGCGCAACACGATCATGGCGCCTATCTATTTCGCCTACGACAGCGACGCGCTGAGCGCCGATGCCACCGCCGGGCTGGATGCAAAGCTGCGCATCCTCAACGCGAACGCCGCATTGCGGCTCCGCGTTGCCGGGCACACCGACGAGCGTGGGTCGGACGAGTACAATCTGGCGCTGGGCCAGCGCCGCGCCGCGGCGGCGAAGCGCTATCTCACTCAGCGTGGGATTGCCAGCGATCGAATCGATGTCATCAGCTACGGTGAGGAGCAGTCGGCGGTTCAGGGAATGGATGAATCGGCTTACTCGCAGAACCGGCGCGATGAGTTCGAGATCACGAGTGGTGGCGACCAGTTGACGTCGCCGAGCGAATGAGGGGGCGGCACCTCGCCCTGGTACCGGTCGTCGTCCTGACGACCGGTGCCTGCTTCGCCACACGCGAGGATGTGAGGGCGCTCGACCTGAATCTCCGCGAGACTCGCGCAGAGCGGCTGCGCGCCGATTCGGCGTTGAACCAGCAGCTTCAGCAGATGATTGCCTCCGTTACTACGATGAACGATTCGGTCGCGGTGCTGAGCAACCGGCTTACCTCGTGGCAGGGAAGCGTACGCGGCGAACTGTTCGAGATTGCGCAGCAGCTGGTGACGATTCAGGAGCTCAGCGGGCAGAGCCAGCGCCGTTTGCAGGAGGTGCGCGCGAGTCTGGAGCAGCGTCTTGACGTAACGCCGCCGGCGGCGACCGACGGCACCGCGGCGGCACCCGGTGCAGCTCCGGCCGGAGCGCCAGCGGCGCCGGTCGAGCCGGGGCCTAACACACTCTTTCAGCTCGCGCTGGATCAGTTGCGCCGCGGCAGCGCGGGAACGGCGAGACTCGCCTTCCAGGAGCTCCTGACGAAGCATCCGACGAGTGATGTGGCCGACGATGCGCAGTTCTATCTTGCGGAGTCATACGCTGCCGACAATCAACCGGCGGCAGCGGATTCCATCTATGGAGTGGTGGTAATCGTCTTCCCCGAGTCTCCGCGTGCACCAACGGCGCTGTTCAAGCGCGCGCTGGCCCGTGTATCGGACAACGATATAGAGGCCGCCAGGACGATGTTCAACGATCTGATCGCCAGGTATCCGAGATCGGACGAGGCTGCGCTGGCTCGCGAGCGGCTGAGAACGATACCGTAGAAAAAAGAGCTGAGAGTTGAAAAGAGATGCGAGATGCGAGATTCGAGGAAAAGCGGAAACGAGATGAGGTTTGCGAGTGGCGGGGAAACATCGCTGCACGCTTTTTCCTCATAACTCGCATCTCGCATCTCTCTTTCCTACTTCCGTGAAGCGGTCGAGTAACACCGAAATGCCCTTCCTCGAGCACCTCGAGGAGCTGCGCTGGCGCATCCTCTGGTCGATCCTGGCGCTGGTGGTCGGGGTGATGATCGGCTTTTTTCTCGTCATCAAGTTCGATGTAATCGGGCTGCTCGCGCGCCCGATAACCCCCTTCATGCAGGGGCAGAAACTCGTCTTCACCCACCCGGGCGAGCCGTTCGGCATCACGATGAAGGCGTCGTTCATCATCGGGATCATCTTCGCGCTGCCGGTGATCGCCTATCAAGTATGGGGCTTCGTGTCACCGGCGCTGTACAAGCAAGAGAGGCGCGTGGTGATTCCGGTGCTGATGGGCGCCACGTTCCTGTTTGCCGGTGGAGTGTCGCTAGCGTACTTCGTGGTGCTGCCGCTCACGCTTGGCTTTTTAATGGGGTTGCAGACGGAATCGCTGGAATCGATGATCAAGGCGTCCGACTACTTCGGATTCGCCATCGGCATGTCACTCGCTTTCGGGGTCACCTTCGAGCTGCCGATCGTGATCGTCGCGCTCGCCGCGCTGGGGATAGTCACGTCGAAGACGCTGCAGCGGTATCGCCGGCACGCGATCGTGCTGTGCTTCGTGGGTGGCGCGGTGATCACGCCGGGCGGCGACATCATGTCGATGGTCGCGCTCGCGGTACCACTTTACCTGCTGTTCGAGCTCAGCATTATCCTCGCGACGATGATCGACAGGCGACGGGAGAAGCGCGTTGCGCGTGAGGCAGCCGAAGACGCGGCCGACCGGGCCAGGGATGCGCGGGATGACGACGACGCCTCAGCGCCTCGCAAACTGTTGATATGAGAAGCGTCGTCTGGCTGATCGCTGTATTCGGCTCGGCGTTCGCGCTCCTCGCTCCCATTCAGTCCGACGCACAGGAGCAGCGACGGCCCCCGGTGCGGGACTCGCTCGGCGCGCCACTCAATCCTGCAGCGGACACGACGCAGGGCGCATTGGTGAACTGGGCGCCGGAGGATTCGGTAATGGCCGCGCTGCTACGACGACCGGGGTATTCGATAACGCGCTATCAGGGACGCAGAGTGATATTCGATCCCACCCAGCGGGAGATCGGTTTGCTCGAGGAGGCTGCGATCGATCGCGACGGCACGATCCTGGTCGGAGACTCCGTTCGCATCAACGACTCCACGCGTGTGATGATCGCCTACGGCTTCCCCGCTGTGCTGCGCGACCCGTCGCAAGGCCGCGCCGATCTGATCGCGCAGGGGCGGCTGGAGTACGACATGGCCGCGCGCGAGGGGCTGGTGACCGGCCTGTGCACCTCGGTCGAGGAGACCGGTGTGCGATGGTTCGTCTGTGGCGATCAAAGCGGCTTCAAGCTCGACAGCGTAGCCGGTGATCCGACGCGGCGCACCTTCTACGCCCACAGCGGAGTCATTACGAGCTGCGACCTGGAGGTGCCGCACTATCACTTCAAGTCGGGCAACGTAAAGGTCATTCAGGGAAGGATTCTCGTCGCCCGTCCGGCGGTGATGTACGTCGCCGACGTTCCGGTGTTCTGGCTGCCGTTCATCTTCCAGGATCTGCGCTCCGGCCGTCGCAGCGGCATTCTTTCTCCGCGACTCGGTTTCAGCGACATCCTGCGCAACACGTCAGGCTACCGGCGGCAGGTGGAGAACATCGGCTACTACTTCGCGCTCAGCGACTACATGGATGCCCAGGTATCGTTCGACTGGCGAAGCGGCGCCAGGGGGACGGCTCAGGATCCGGGCTGGAAGCGCTATAACGGCGAGTGGCGGTACCGGTGGCTCGACCGTTTTCTCTCCGGCCGCATGGCGCTATCGCACGAGAACTGGGATCACGGGCTGACCAACACAAAAGTCTCGTGGGGACATTCACAGGACTTTTCGCTGCGCAGCAAGCTGAACACGAACATCAACTACGTCACCAGCACACGGCTTCAGAGCCAGCAGGCGTTCAACGTCGCGGCTGCGCTGGCGACTATCGCCTCGCAGCTCTCGTATCAGCAGGGTCTCGGGCCGGCCAACGTCACCATTGGCGGATCGCGGACGCAGTATCCCGGGCGCGACCAGGTCCAGCAGAATTTTCCGAACGTTACTCTGAGCACCAAGCCTATCGAGATCGCCGACTGGCTTGTGTGGTCCCCGGGGCTGTCGGCTACCAACAGCGAGACGTTCAACTTCGATGGCGGTGGGGCTCAGCTGGCGTTCCAGTACTTCACGCGCCCGGACGGAGGGCTCGACAGCCTGCGTCGCGACCGCGACCAGCGCACGAGCGGCGTTCGCTTCGATACGCCGCTGCGATTCTTCGGCTTCGACTGGCGGAACACGATCAACATCCAGGACACCGAGGTGGATTTTCCGCAGGTGTTCACGGTGTATCCGGATGTCAACGATACCTCCCGGTCGGTAAGGCGAGTGTACAATCAGACCTTCCGCACCGACATCAACTGGGAGACCGGCATCTCGTTGCCGTCGCTCTTCCGCTCGACGATCAACCTGACGCCGACAATTGGTATCGTGAACGTGGATCGCTCTGCGCCTTTCATGATGCGTACGCAGCTCAGCGGCTCCGAATTCGTTCGGCAGAGCAAGCGGCTCGAGTACGGCGCGAGCATTTCGCCGACTCTGTTCGCGTTCTTCCCCGGCTTCGGGCCGTTCTCGCGCATTCGCCACTCGTTCAGTCCACGCCTTTCGTACAGCTACGCGCCGGCGGGCGACGTGAGCGACGAGTTTCTGACGGCACTCAACCGCACACGCCCCGGGTACCTCGGGGATCTGCGCCAGAACCTGCTCTCGATAGGGCTGACCCAGGTTTTCGAAGCTAAGCGCGAATCGGGAGCCGATACCTCACTAGCCGGCGGGACGAAGATCAAGCTTCTTCAGCTCGATTTCACGTCGGTCGCCTACGCCTTCGAACGTGCTCGCGCCGGTGCGAGCGGCATAACGACGACCACGTTCGGCATGAGCGGGCGCTCCGATCTGCTTCCCGGCCTGTCGGCGCGCGTAGGCTATTCGCTGTTCGAGGGGAATCCGATCAGCGATACCGCGCGCTTCGACCCGTATCGCACCGACATTTCGATCGACATGTCGATCGGGCGCGACCGGAACCCCTTTGCCGCGCTCACGCGGGTGTTTGGCCAGGCGATTCCGGCGACCGATGACGACACGATTGCCCAGGTCCTGGCCATCGATTCGACCGGCTTACCCTCGGCGGCCGTTCAGAGCGCTTCGATCGCAGGCACTTCGGGAAGCCGTAATCCGTTAGGCTTCGATACCGGACGCGGCTGGGAAGCGTCGCTGCAATTCTCCACCCGGCGAAGCCGCCCCCTCCGCGGCGACAACGTGCAGCTGTTCGATCCGGCGGTGCAGTGCGCGCGCTTCCAATCGGACCCGTTCGCCTTTCGGCAGTGCCAGGACCTTGCGCTCACTCAGCGAGACTCGGCGCTTCAGACGATCGACGGGGGCGTGATCACCCAGTTCCCTCCGACGTCCACCCTGCGCGGCAACTTCACGTTCAAGATCTCGCCTCAGTGGGGGGTGCAGTGGGGCACCGGCTACGATTTCGAGCGCGCGGAGTTCGCCGACCACAC
>JBPCLX010000245.1:0-4441 GCA_051002815.1 Gemmatimonadaceae bacterium | reverse complement strand
GCCTGCCACTTACCCTTCTTCTTGCGGTCATGCGATAGCGCTGGCCGGCGGTACGGTTGGGGCCGCGGCGGGCCATCCTGGCGCCCCACGAATCCGTCGGATCTGATGGCCGTGATGGATCAAGTGGAGCTCGAGGAACTCAAGCGTCTCGATGATGGGAAGTGGCCCGGCGATCGGATGCTTGAATACCAGCAGATCGAGCTGCGACTCGGTGATACGCTCCAGATGGCTCTCGAGCGCCGCTCGCGCCGCCCCCCAGCGGGCCACCAGCGTCTCAACCGGAACGTCATCGGCAGGAATGATCGCGGCGTTCGGAGCCCTGACCCGGGTCGGGCCCGGAGCTGCCAGCTTGAGCGCCATCCATCGCAGACGGTGCACGAACGTTCGGCCGTTCGCAGGCCGGGGGGCCTTGAGGGTCAGAAACCGCAGCGTACCCTCATCCACCAGCACCAGATGCTGTATCAGCGCCGCGAGCGACCAACTCCCGGGTGCAGGGATGAACGCGAGTTGCGCCGGTGTATGCGCAAGCAACTCGTCCAGCAGCGCGTGACGCTGCCGCTCGAGGCGATCAAAAGGCGAGCGCAGAGTGGGTAGCATGCCTGAGTCTTGAGGTTTTTTCCCAACCCACGCGAGGTCGTGAGCTTTGCGTGCGCGCGTGATTCGGAGAATATCGCACGACTCGGTAAGTGCAAGTCGCGCGGTGCAGGTTCACGCTACCGTGCGCCAATCGACTTCCCTGCGGCATTTCTCTTCTCTGGGTGTCGAATGCGCGCGATGCGAGCTTCATCCACCAGTCTCCGACATATCCAGCGGCGTGAGGAATGCGGGGCATCTTCCTGATTACCCCAGTCCCGGCGTAGGACAAGTCCTCCAGCAGGCGGCGGGCCGGTGTCCGACATCGAGTGTGAGGACGACGTCACCAGCCCGGTACTGAGATCGATCAGCGCCTCGCCGAACGAGTTGTGGCCCCCGAACCATGACATGGTGCGCGTGAACGTGCAGATGCAGGTTGAAGATCCGTGCGGGCCGCTCGACTTACGGATCATCAGCGTGAACCGCATTGGTTGGCTGGGAGGAGGAATGTGTGTTGGACACACTCCCTAAAAATCGTTATTAGGGCGGGAATCGGGAATAGGGAATAGGGAATCGGGGATGGTGCTGGATGTCATTGTTCGATTCCCGATTCCCCATTCCCGACCCTCAGGCTTGCGCCGCGGGTGGTGCCGGGGCGCGGTAGCGCTGCGTGGCGTAGCCAACGATGATCCCGAGAACGCTGCCCGGAAGCATGATTTCCCAGTAGTACTTCTGTCCCGCTTGCACGTCGCCCATGTAGGCGACGAGGAAAGCGAGGACGAGCCCCACGCCCAGCCCGAACAGCACGCCGGCCGTGAGCGAATGCACTTTTCTCGCGAACCACCCGATCAGAAATCCGGCGAGCAGACCCTTGAACGTCGAACCGATCACGATTCCCATGATGTCGGGCGCAGTCTCCGGAGCCGAAACGAGCGCGGAGAGTCCGTCGAAGATGCCGAGCACGCCGCCGAGCAGCATGCCGAAGATGGGTTTGTTCATGGTAGGCTCCGAGAGGATGGTGGAGGGCTTTGATTTCCCTACAACGTCACTGGCGTGAGTCTTTAATTCAGGTAAGCGAGTAACGGCTGCGTCAGATCAACAGAAGGACAACTCGCATGAGCAGATACGTGAGCACGAGCAGCAGCGGCACTCGGTAGCGTACGATGACCCGGCCGGCGCGCTCGAGAAGATTCTCGCGGTACACGGACACCGGCTCGCCATCGCGCACCCGGCGCACTTCCTCGGCAAGCGCATTGGCTGTGGGATATCGATCGTCGGGCTCGGCGGCCATTGCGTGAGCGATGATCGCGCGCAGCGCCCGGGGGACCGCCTGGCTCTCGTCTGTCGCGCAGGCCAGGTCGCGCAGCATTACGCCTAACGAGTACACGTCGGCGCGCGCGTCGACGCCGGCACTATCGCCGCGAGCCTGTTCCGGAGCCATGTATCCCGGCGTGCCGATCACCAAGCCATGGCCGGTACTTTCCGAAGCCGCTGGCTCGATACCGCTCGTGGCTGCCGGAGGATCTTCGCTGGTCACCTTGGCCGCTCCCCAGTCGAGCACGAGCGTCTCGCCGAACTCGCCGAGCATCACGTTCTCGGGTTTCAGATCCCGGTGCACCACTCCGTGCGCATGTGCGAAAGCCACCGCCTCGCAAATGCGCTCGAACACGCCTAACCGCTCGGCGAGAGTCCTCATGCCGCGCAGCGCGGCGTCCAGCCGCTCGCCGCGAACAAGCTTCATCGCGTAGAACACGCGGCCATCGGCAAGCTCGCCTACCTCGTGCACCGGCACGAGTCCCGGATGTTCGAGACGGGCGAGCGTTCGTGCTTCGCGAACGGCGCGACGGGCGAGATCGGCTGGAGCATCGGCGTTGACGACTTTGAGCGCGACCTCGCGCGCGAGCGTGCGGTCCCAGGCCAGGTATACGGTGCCCATGCCGCCCCTGCCCAGAACGGCGCGCAGCTCGTACTGCGTTCCCGAGAGGTCGGGCGGCAGGTCGGCTGGCGGAGCTGCCACGGCTCGAAGATGCGACAAGGTGCCGTCAGGCAGCCAGGTCATGCGGCGCCCGGCCCGAACAATTCACGTGCTTCGGCCCGGAACTCGTTGTCGGTGGCCGCGATCTCCCGGAGCCGTTCCAGGACGAGAGTGCGAAAGTCGCGACGCATGGCGGCGAGATAGTTCGTCACCTGAGTGACGGGAACGCCGAACTCCTCGCTCAGCGCAGCGTAGGTCGGCGGCGATTCACCGGGGGAGGCGGCTCGCAGGTCGTATCGCTCGAAGATGGCGAACTGTCTGGTCTTGCCCGCCGTACGGGTCTGCTCTCGCAAGGCGTCGACGGCGGCGGAGAAGAGCGCGCGGATCATCTCCTGGCGAAATGCCTCATCCACATCTTCGGCTGCGTGGCCGCCTTCTCCGAGCTCCCGTTCGGCTCCAGGGAAGTCGAGCGGAAGGTGCACGTGGGCTCCGCCACGCTTGAGCCGTCCCTCTGCCTTGCGAGCGTTACTGGCGAAGCGGTCGAGACAGACCCGCAGGTATGTCCGGAACCGGGCCTTGCCCGGCTCGAATCGCTCGAGCATGCCACCCTCCAGCGCCCGCTCGAAGAACTCCTGCGTCACATCCTCGGCGTCCTCGCGCGGCAGGTTCCACGAAAGGCGAAGGTGCTTGTAGGCGGGCTTCCAGTACGCCGCGATCAGTGTCTCCCACGCCTTACGCCGTTCGGCGGCGTCCGCTGCGTCGAGGCAGTCGATTACCGAATGCCGGGTAGCGGGGAACCGGCCGGCGCCGGTCACGATCGCGCCGCGCGTATCGCCAGCGTCCACCTCACCTCTCGCTTCTCGTGCGCCTCACCCCAGAACGGCCGAAGGGCGTACTCCACCGCGTCCACCGGGTCCCGGCCGCGGTCCGCGAGGAATCGTTGCACCGCGGACCAGGTACGTAGATAGGCGCTGAACTGCGCGAGCGTCCAGCTTTCCAGCAGCTCGAGGTGCGGTGCTTCCAGTGCTTCGAACGGCATCGCGATCGATGCGTACCCTTCCTCGACCAGCCAGCGGCGATCGGCCCAGTAGTGCTTCAGTGTCTCCCGGCAAAGGCGCCCGACTTCGGCGTCGATCGCCGGGGTGATGCGAGGCAATGCGTAGCTCCAGACGGCCAGCACCCCCTCCGGCGCGAGCACGCGGCGCACTTCATCGAAAAATGCCGCTACATCGAGCCAGTGCAGCGCCTGGGCGACCGTGACGACGTCGGCGCTCCCGGTGTCCAGACCGCTCGCCTCCGCTGCTGCCTGACGATAAACGATGCGGGGGTGTGGCTCGGCGTGCGCGAGCTGCGCTTCGCTGGCGTCGGTGGCCATCACGTGCGCGAACCGAGTCGCCAAGCCGATGGCCGCCTGCCCATTCCCGGTTGCGCAGTCCCAGGCGAGCTGGTGCCGCGGCGCCGCTGACGCGAGCCATTCGAACAACGCCTCCGGATAACGAGGGCGAGCCGCCGCGTATTGCCGGGCATGTCCGGAAAAGAGATCGGCGTACGACACCGCGGCGGTCAGGTTAGATAGCGTTCGCGCATGATCGTGACGTGGTGCAGCTCGTGACCGGCTATGATCCATGCCAGTGCGCGCACCGTCACGCGCACGCCGCTGGCCTCGCCACCGCGCGTCATTGCCGTGGCGGGCAGGCCGCGGAACAGAGCGACCGTCGAGGCGCGGGCAGCTCGGAGATCGGCGACGAGATCTCCGAGCGGCCGGTCGCCGAACTCGCCGGCCGGTGTGTAGTCGTTCTCATCGAAGCCGGCGAGCGACGTGTCATCGCCCCGTGCGAACCGCAACGCGCGATAGGCGAAGATTCGCTCGGCGTCGGTCAGGTGCCCGATTAC
>JBPCLX010000244.1:0-4290 GCA_051002815.1 Gemmatimonadaceae bacterium | reverse complement strand
GATGCGGAGCCGGCTGCTGATTCCGTCGTTGCCGGCCCCGATAGCAGCAGCGTCGAAGCGTTCGCGGCGATGGATGCGCCCACCGCCATGATGGTCACGCTCACCGGCGGTCCTAACGCTGGCACCTACACCGCCTCCAGCGGTTCGCAGACCTGCTCGGTAGGCGCCAATGGTGAGGATGTGTGGAGCAGTCAGTTCGTGGACGACACCGCGAGCTCGGGGCTCGGCTCCATGCAGGTCATGATTCCCGGCGAGGAGCGCGCCCGGCAGGGTACCCAGACGTTCTATTTTGCCATCGTGCTAGGCAACTTCATGCAGGGAACCGACTATGTGATCGAGACGCGTCCCCAGACCCAGAACGCCGGCGGCGGAACGGCCAGGGTGGTGGACACCGGCGAGTCGGCGACTATCACGGTGGATGGCGCAACCCGCGACAGCGTGCAGATTCACGCGGAGATTCGGTGCCGGGATGTGCGGCGGGGGAGGTAGGACGAGGGACACGGGACGCGCGACGCGCGACGAGGGGGGTGGCGGGGGTGGGGAGGCCGCGCCCGCCCGCCCCTCGCTCCCCGCGTCCCTCATCGCGCGTCGCGCGTCCCGCACTAAGGTGTCACAACCACATTCGCCGTATCCGCTTTCCCCTCACTTGTCGCGATGATCTGAGTGGAACCGGCCTTGGCCGCGCGGAGGATCAGGGACTGTCCGAAGCTGCCGATGATCCAGGTGACGGTCGAGTCGGTGACCGCCCAATGCACCGGGCGATTGCTCAACGTGCTCCCGTTCACATTCGTCAGGTTCGCGTAGAATCCCAGCGAGTCGCCCACGCTGACCGTCGCATTGGGTGGGGAGAGCGTCACGTTGGCGACCGCGCCGCCGCTGCCAGACCCTCCACCGCCTGACGAGTCTGCTCCGAAGACGAACACGGTGACCGACGCGCTCTGATTGCCGCTGGTGGCCGAGATCTGGGAGAATCCGGGACCGACGCCGGTAAGAAGTGCCGTGATCCCGCTTCCAGTTACCGTCGCCACCCCCGGGTTACTGCTCGTCCAGCTGACCTGAGGGTTGGAGCGCTGCACGCCTGAGCTGTCGCCTACCCGTGCCGTGAGCGTGGTCGATTGCCCGGAATCGAGAACGAAGAGTCCATCGATGTAGACGTACTCCAGATTGCGCTTGGCCAGCGTCAGGTCATGCTGTGTGGTGCCTCCGGCGCTTACACTGATCCCGTCCGCCCATCTCTGATCGAGTGTCACCACGCCCAGCGGGTCGACCTGAATGGTGTACGTGCCAGGGTGGAGAAACGCCACCTTGTACTGGCCGTTCGCATCGGTGCGCCCAGTGGCCGAGGCGCCATATAATGCCAGAGAGGTATCGTTGCCGCGGTAGATGGCGATAGCCGCATTCGGGGTGGGCTCCAGTGAGCCGTCACCGTTTTTGTCGCCACGTACGGTGCCGGCGATTGCGCCGGTGGCCGCCCTGTTGACCGCACGAATCCACGAAATGAAAATGAACTCGTCGCCAGGCAGCGGCGCGCCCGGCAGATAATCCGCGAAAGGGTTGCCGGGATGGAAACTGCGGCCGACATCGAAGTCGATCACGATATCCGCTCCGGCGTCAGGCACGCTTACTGGAGACTCCACCAGTGCATTGAGCGTCAACTGGCCACTTACCGGCCAATGGACGGTCGCCTCGCGGCCGTCGTTCATGATGACGTTCGAGGAATCGGTATCGATCACCATCCGGACTGCCTTGTACGACCCAGCCGGGAGTTGACCCGCACCAACCAGCGCGGTCTTGCCCTGCTGCAGCTCGAGCAGATCGAATTGCTTGCGCGGCGCGGTGATCGTCACCCACTGCTGCGTCGCCGGTGCGCTCGTGTCGGAGCTTGTCGATGCCGCGATGCTCACCACGTAGATGTTCACGCTGGCGACCGAATCGAATGGGAATGGCGCATCGGTGAGGAGCACGTTGGCGATGCCGCCCTGCGTGCCTGGACCCGTGGCGTCTTCTTCGTAGCAGGCGGTGCCGGCGAGCAGCGCCCCGGCCACTATCAGCATTATGCGTTTCATCCCGGACGCTCCCCTGAGGAGGCGGTTGAACTGGTAGTTCGTAGCAGGTTGGACCCGCCTCGAGCTCGCCAAGTCACAACGTGCGGCGGGGCTCGCTCCACTTTCCTCGGGTGAAATCGGGGAACTCGACCGGCGCGCTTCCGTCCTTGACCGAAGCTTCGCTGAGTGGTCCGGGCACACTCCACGCGGCCGCGTCGTAAACATCCATGTCGGGTACCAGCCCTTCGAGCATGCAGTGCACCAGGCGCCACGCCATGATGTAGTCCATCCCCCCATGGCCCCCCGACCGCGCCTTTTCCCCCAGCCTTCGCCAGAGCTCGTGCTCGTGCTCGGCCTTGAACGAGTCGATGGACTGCCAGCGATGGCCGGGCGTCATGCCCTCGAGATAGATGCGCGGGGGGTAGTCCTCGAATATTCCCTTCGCGCCCTGCACGCTGTTGATGCGGGAGTAGGGTCGGGGGCTCGAGACATCGTGCTCGAGCCGGATCGTCCGGCCTTTCGCGGTCTTGATGAGGGAGATATTCAGGTCGCCGCTGACATAACGCTCGCCGTCGGTGTCGACTTCGGTGTCGTGATGATCGGCGCGCCATTTGGTAAGTCCCATTTCGGGCGTGCTCATCGACACCAGGTAGTCGAACCGGTCGCCACGATCGATGTCGAGATACAGGGCAACGGGCCCGAGCCCGTGGGTGGGATAGAGGTTGCCGTTGCGCGCCGTATGGTGCGCTCGCCGCCAGAGCCCCTCATCCTTGTTCTCGAACAGGATCGCTCGAAGGTCGTGATTGTACGCCGCGCCGGCGTGCTTGAGCTCGCCGAACAGCCCGGCCCGCACCATGTTGAGAACCAGCAACTCGTTATAGCCGTAGTTGCAGTTTTCCAGCATCATGCAGTGCCGGCGGGTCTTCTCCGAGGTATCGACCAGCGTCCAGCAGTCGTCGACCGTGTAGGCGGCTGGCACTTCGGTCGCCGCGTGCTTGCCCTGTTCCATCGCGGCGACACAGACCGGCACGTGCCATTCCCACGGCGTGGCCGTGTAGACGATGTCGATGTCCTCGCGCCTGACGAGCTCCTCGAAGGCGCGGTCGCCGCTGGTGAATCGCGCAACCGGATAGTCGTGCCCGGCGCGCCTGATCTGATCGACCGCCATCGATACCTTCTCCGGAACGATGTCGCACAGTGCCGTGATGCGCACGTTGCTCACGCCGAGCAGCTCGTTCAGCACGCTGCGGCCCCTGAGACCGGTACCGACGATCGCCACGCGGACGACCTCGTGCCTATCGAACGGCACGCCGATCATGGTGTCCGCCACCGGCGGCCGGGAGGGCAGCGCCCCGGTGCTGGCTGCCTGAAGTCCCTTTGCGCCGACAGCGAAACCGGCGCTTGCGGCCGCGCCCAGTTTCAGGAATTTCCGGCGGTCGAGTTCCCTGGACGATTCCATCACTAATGCCCCATGTGAAAGACGGCGGAGTTGTATCGGTGCGAGGGCACCGGCGATCGAAGGCAAGTGAACGGGAGGTCCCGCGTTGGCGCAATCCTGCCGCGCTCCGGCCGCTTCCTCAATGACTCACCACGCGTGCGCGCCGGGGCCGGCACGCGAAACGAGGAACTCCGCGTGAGTGGCGGCGGAGGGTTGCTCCTCGGCGTACCGGACAGACCACCGGTTTGCAAAATCAGCAGCATCGGTGGCGGGTACCAGCGCCCACACACTGCCTCCGAAGCCCGCACCGAAGGACGAAGCGGCCACGGCGCCGAGCTCGCGCGCCGATCGCGCCAGAGCCGAGGTTTCGGGCACCTGATTGCCCAGCCATTCCTCCGCGGCGCGCTGCGACCGTTCAGTCAGGGCGCCCAGTGCGTCCCAGGCGCCGGCGTCGAACGCGGTGCCGGCGGCCGGAACGAGCTCGAACGATTCGAGCAGGAACTGGTCGAGGCGCCTTACGAGCGACTGGGCGCCGAAATCCGGGCACTCTCTCGCTGCAAGCGCCCGCAGGCGAGCCGGCGCATCGGGTGTCGAGCCTGCCGCCCGCGCAAGCGACGTGTTGCTCCCACCCGTTATGCGGTTCCACTCGTCGAGCAGATACCGAACCAGCAGCGACAACCGGTTGTACCGTTCGCGATCGCCTGCCCCTTGTTCGGCGGGCACCCCCGAGGACGCAACCACGAAGAGGTGGCTAGCGGGCATTCGATGGGATGCCTCCCGCCTTACGGGAGCGAAGGAGTACTGCGC
>JBPCLX010000243.1:0-6647 GCA_051002815.1 Gemmatimonadaceae bacterium | reverse complement strand
TTTACCGTCCGCGCTGCTTCCTGAACCGTCGGATAGAGATAGCTGATGCGACCCTTGAAGGTGCGGCCGGGGTATGCGTTCAATTCGACATCGGCACCGGAGCCGACCCGCACGTTGGCTACATCCGGTTCACGGAGCTCGGCGTCCACCCAGACCGACCTCAGGTCTGCGATCGTATAGATGGTCTGCCCGGCCATGACCGCCTGGCCGTCGATCACATTTTTCTCAACGACGGTTCCTCCCGCGGGCGAATAGAGAGTAATCGCTCGTCGCACGCGGCCGGTGCGGAGCACGCCGCTTATCTGGGCGTCAGTCATATCCCACAGTCGCAGTCGCTGGCGAGCCGCTGCCAGTAGACTCGTGCCTCGTGGCTGCACGCCCGGAACGCTGCTCTCGCCCATGGTGCGATCGAGCTCGCGCGCAACCAGCAGCTCCTGCTGCGCGGCAACCAATTCAGGTGAATAGATCTCGAGCAACGGCTGCCCCCGTTGCACCGGCTGCCCCGTGAAATTGACATACAGCCGTTCGACGAAACCACCGAATTTGGGGGCGAAGTTGACCAACCTGGTTTCGTCGAAGGTCACGAGTCCGGTGGTACGGACCTCGGTGGTGAGCGGGCGGACTTCGGCGGTGCTGAAGCTGATGCCGAATTCGCGTAGCTGGCCGGACGTAAGCCGCACGGTGCCGTCGCCGCTCATGTCCATCCCCCCCATTTCCATCCCGCCCATGTCACCCGCCGGCATGGCGGTCGACCGCGCGGGCGCGTCCGCCGGCCGGCCGGAACCAGGATCGCGCAGCAGGAGCCAGCCCGCCGCGGCAAGTAGAACAACCGCGCCACCGATGGCGATGTTCCGGCGGCGGAACCGCAACGCCGAGCGCACCCTTGCGCGCGTGGTGGTCGGGCTCATCGCAGCACCTCCGCACCGACCGTTCTCTCCAGTTCGGCAACGTCACCAGCGAAATTTGCCAGCGCACTGAAGTACTCCGTTTCGTAGCGGAACAGCGCCGCCTGATGACCGAGTACCTCGAACAGAGACGTCCGTCCGGCCTGGAAGCCGGCGAGCGACGCCTGTACCGTGGCCTGCGTCTGTGGGATCAGAGCGCCGACGTACAGCGCCAGGAACGTCCGCTGTCGCTCGATGCCGGCATGCAGCTCGGCAATCCGCCCGAACACTTGCTGCTCGGCGGCAGCGACCTCCGCTTTGGCAGCCGCGACCTCCGCGCGGGCCGCGGCGGTGAGGGCGTCCTGCTTCCACCGCTTGAAAACCGGCAGCGGAAGCGAGATTCTGGCCGAGACCATGTCCGGCAGATCGGCGCGCTGGCCGTATTCCAGCGACGCCGTGACGTCCGGCAGGAATTCTCGGGCGGCAAGCTCCGCCCGCGCTCGTTCCGCCTCGACGACCGCGCGCTGCCGCAACAGCACCGGACTCGAGCTTCGCGCCAAGTGCTGCAGCTCGTCAATCGCCTTCAGCGGTGAACCGGCCGCGCGCGCGCCGAACGCAGTGGATACAAAGCTCGCGCGCGAGGCTGACGCCGGAGCCGCGATAGCGATCAGCGCGGGCGGAAAGTCGGCGCTCAGCGGCGTGTCGCTTGACTGCTCGAGGAGCGCGTTGAGCCGCGCCAGTGCAGCCAGCCGCGCTTCCGTCTGCTCGGCGGCGGTCTCGCTCAGGCGCGTCGCCTCGACGCGGGTGTTGAGTACTTCCACCTGTGATCCGCCCGCCGCGGCGTAGCGAGCCTCGCTCGCGGCGATCAGCGACGCGAGGACTTCGGCGTTGCGCGCGACGACCTCGAGCGCCCTTCCGCGGAACGCGACGTCATAGTACGCCCGGCGGACTCGTGCCTCGACATCGAGGCGGACGCGCGCCAGCTCCGCTTCAGCTTCCGCGAGCCGTGCTTCAGCGGCGCGGCGCGCGAGCGAGAGCTTGCCGGGAAACGGAACCGTCTGCTGGATGCCGACGACATTCATTCGCATCGGGTCCGATCCGGCCGGTGCCCCGTGCGCCGGCGAAACCATGCCGCCGACCGGGACATTCATTACGCCGAGCATCAGCATCGGATCCGGCCAGCTCGCCGCCGGAGACACGCGCTCGCGCGCCGCCTCCACCCTCGCTTCAGCGGAACGGACCGTCGAATTGACGGCCATGGCCCGGTGAACGAGTGAATCGAGCCGATCCGCGGTTTGCGCGCGCGCGCCGGGCGCGGCCGCCAAAATGGCCGCGAGACCGGCAACGCGGTACCACGACGAACTGGTAAACGCGCGCACGTGTGCGCGAGACTTGGTTTTCACTGCTCCCCCTGTTGCTGGTTCCGTCGCGCATGCGAATCATGCGAACGGTTGCTCGAGTGCCGCGGATAAACGCGCGGCGGCGCGGGGGCTCGCCCCGCGATGAGGAGGAGCTAGGCTCGAGGAGGGGGGAGGTCGGGCGTTCTCAGCGCCGAGAGGAGCGTTGTGGAAAAAGAGAGCGGACGAGCAGCGACATATTCCGCGGCGAAGAAAGTAGCGGCCGCCGCCGGGATTGCCACGACGGCACACGCCGAAGCGGATTGGCATACGGGCGCGGTCTGTTGCTCGTCACAACCATCGCCGGTGTGGCCGGTGTGGCCGGTGGTGTCCCCGGCGGACATCGGCATGCCCGCCATCGCGGCGGACTGTCGCTGGCTGTCGCTGGTGGCAGCGTGATCCGCGGTCGCGCATGGCGACGCGCCCGCCCCGGACAGGAGCTGGAACGTGAGCGCCACAAATGCCAACATTCCTGCGCGACCAGCATGGGCTCGAAGCATAATCAAGAAATATAACCCCGGCTGGCGCCACGTGTTTCAGACCTTGTTCATCTCCATGCCGCAGCAGCAGGTCGGCGCGGCGTCGCCTCCGCCTCCAGCAGCTGGCTCTTTCGTCACCTGGACTTCGCAGCCACAGCTCGCGTCAGGACATTTGTACCGGTCGCCTTCTTTCCACGCCACAGGAACCTCCTCGCTGAAGATTGATCCAGCTCATTGCCCTCCACACCTCGCAACATCCACGCCGGAGGGCGTCAATCCGTGCAGCTTTCGCGGGGGGTTCCTCTCCAAATCGCCCTCGGCTATTTTTCGCTTTATGGCACATAAAATAAACCCCCTTATGGCTTCGCGTTTCGTGGCCGCCCTGCTCCTTTTGTCCGCTGTCCGAGCCGCTGGCGCTCAGACGGACTACTACAACACCGACGCCGGCCGGCCGATCACGGTCGAAGACGCGTATCCTGTGGAGCGTTATGCGTTCGAGCTACAGCTCGCTCCGGTGCGCCTCGAGCGCGCGCGGGGCGGCCTCTATAGCTGGGAGTTCGAGCCCGAGATCGCCTACGGCATCCTGCCGCGAACCCATCTGGAGCTCGGCTTGCCGATCGCGTACCAGGACGCGGGAGGCGGCGCGCGCCGCTCGGGTATCGCCGGCCTCGAGCTGTCCGCACTCCACAACCTCAACGCCGAGACGTCCTGGCCTGCCCTCGCGGTCGCTGCGGAAGTCCTCTTCCCTGTTGGGCCTCTGGCGTACGACGACACGTACGGAACCGTGAAAGGGATCATGACCCGCACGTTCACCTGGGCGCGTTTTCACGTTAATGGCGCGTACACCTTCGGAAGCGAGCCCGGGATCGGCGCTGCTTCCGGCGCGGTGGATGTTTCCCGCTGGCTGGGCGGCGTGGCGGTAGACAAGGCGTTCCCCCTCCGGGCCCTTCTCATCACGGCCGAAACCGTGGCACGTCAGCCGATCTTCGACGATGAGGGCGTGGAATGGCGCGTCGGCACCGGGATCAGGTATCAAGTGTCGCCACAACTTGCGCTCGATGGCGGGGTGGGAAAGGCGATCACGGGCGATGAGCAGCCGTGGTTCCTTACCTTCGGGCTCGCCCGCGCCTTCGGTATCAAGTCGCTGTTTCCTGTTTTACGGGGTAGGAGATAGCATGACGATCAAACGGCTTCTTACTCGAGTGCTCCTCGTCACGGTTGCGGTCGCCCTCTCGGCGCCAGTGGCCGGTGCGCAGTGGTCGCGCACCTACGAGCAGTTCTACCTGCCCGGTTCCTTCAACTGGCAGTTCCTCAATAACTATCCGGCCGCCGCCAAGCTGTTCAATGCGTTCGACTTTGGACACGCAATTCTATATGAATCGCTCTGGACCAAGCCGAACGCGCCCACGTCCGAACTCGAGGTGCGGTGGTTCGACCGCCTGACCAAGAAGATCCTCGTCAACCCGCCGCACGTTCCGCTCGAGGAAGCCGCGATCGAGATCGCCTACGCCAAGCTCGTCCCGGAAGCGAAGCAGATGTTCGAGTGGGCGCACCTGCTGCACCGTCAGATCTACGACGTTTGGGCGGACGAGCGGATTCCAGTCGCCGATAAAGACGCGCTGGTCGCGGAGATCATTGCGTACTATAAGACACGCCCCGATGTGGCATTCAGCTCCATACCGAAAACGATGGAGCTGATGGAGGGGCAAGCTTACTCGACCGCGTTCCGGAAGAATTATCCGAAGTTCAACGGGCTGATCTGGGCCTATCACTGGCTCCAGGTCGGGCTGTACGAACCGTTGCTCGCCGGGAAAAATGCGGACGAGCGGCAGACGGGAGTGCTTGCCACCGTGGCTCGCTTCCGCCAGATGATCGAGGATGCTCCCACGTGGATGCCCCGTGTGATGCCGATGACGCCGTCCGTCGCTCCGATTTTCACGGCGCGGTACCCGGAGGCTGCGATCATCTTCGATAATCTCCACTCGATGCACGACGTCGTGTCCGACATCCTGGCCAACCCGTCGGTCCCACGCGACCGCAAGCGCGCCGAAATCCTGCTCGCCGCGCGTCGATATCGGGACGACACGTCGTTCGCGCAAAGCCGCGAGGAGTGGCTCGAGATGGCGCAGATGATGGGTGTGCAGAACATGGGCGGCCCGGTGACAGGGTTTCTCGCAGCTTTTCCGACGCCGACTGTCGAGCGCGGCGCGGTGATGGCGGGTATGGACCACGGCAACATGCCGGGCATGCGCGGAATGGCCGGCATGCCGGGAATGGGGGCTGATTCCGGACGCGCCGGTGCAATGGCGGGTATGGATCACTCACGCATGGCACATGACTCTGCCGCCGCGGTTCCACCTATAGCAGGAATGGATCATTCGCGGATGGGCCGCGGTTCGGCCGGCACGATGCCGATGGGCGCCGCACCGATGCCGATGCCCGCAGGACATATGCAGAGAATGATGGACATGCACATGATGATGCTGGCAGACACCGGCATTCGGCGCCACATCCTGGCGGACACCGCCATGCGGCGCGCCATGTATGAGACGATGGGCGACATGTCGCCGGAACACCGCGCGCATATGGAAGTGATGCTGTCCGCTCCGCTTCCCGCAGCCAAGCCAGCAGCGCCCAGAAGAGCTGCTCCGCGGCGCACCACGCCGGCACGGACCCCCACCAGGCGCAGCGCGCCAACTCCGGCCAGAACACCGGCACCGAAAGCCGCTCCGAAACCGGCGCCGAAACCGGCGCCGGCAGTAGACCACACCAAGATGGGTCACCCGCCACCGCCGCCAGCACGCAAGCCATAAGAGGCACTCCTGATCGTAGCCGCAACTCACCTGGCGTACGCGGGACAGCCGTGACACCGCCCCGGCTTCAGCAGACGGCGCGACTCGACTCGCGCGGTCTGGCCAAAGTGCTCGGCGACCTCGAGGCAAAGGTCATGAGCGCGGTGTGGAAGACCAGCTCTCCAGCCTCTGCGCGGGAGATCCATGAACGGATCGTCCGGCACCATCCCGTGAAGCTGCTCACCGTGGTGACGGTGCTCAACAAACTGGTCGCAAAGCGGCTGCTCAAGCGATCCGCTATCGACGGGCTGCTGCGCTACACTGCCCGCCAGACGCGCGCCGAGTTCGACGCGTACGCCTCGCGCCGGCTCGTGGAAGGAGTGCTGGGCTTCAGCCGGGATCTCGTCGCCGCATCGCTCGTTGACGTCCTTGCCGAAACGGATCCCGAGGCGCTCGAAGAGCTCTCTCGGCTCGTCAAAGCCAGGCTCAGGGAACAGAAGCGGCGATGAGCGATGCCTCGCTGTCTCAAGCTCACCGCGTCGGTCATGAGCGCGCGCTGCTGGTCGGTATCGCGCTGCTGATCCTGTTGGGCACGCTCCCGGTGTTCGCCCACCACCTCCCGCTCCCAGGCATCACTCACCTCGGCGAATTGGAGCGGCTGGGTGCGGTGTGCCTGGTTGCGCTCCACCTCGCGCTCGCGCCGGTCCACGGGGGCGTCCACGTCCTGCTCATCATTGGAGTCGCGTACGCGCTGTTCGACCGAATTCGCGCCACGATTCGCCTCAAGCGGGGGTTGACTGCGCTCGAGCTCGCGCCCCCCGCTCCCGGATCGCGTCTCGCACGCATCGCCAGGGAGGTGGGAGTGCCACCTTCACGCGTTCTGCTTGCAGGCGCACCCGGCAATCCCGCGTTCACCTTCGGGACGTTCAAGCCGACGATATGTATTTCGGAGTCGCTCGCGGCGCGTTTGTCCGATGCCGAGCTGCGCTGTGTCGTCGCTCACGAAGCGTGTCATGTTGCGAGGCGCGATCCGCTCCGTCTCTCGGTGCTCAGATTTCTGGGGCTGACACTTTTCTGGATTCCCGCTCTGCGGAG
>JBPCLX010000242.1:0-4402 GCA_051002815.1 Gemmatimonadaceae bacterium | reverse complement strand
GCGCGTACGTTGCGGCCGGTGAGCATCATGTCGAGCGCATTGCGAATGCCGACGGTGCGCGGGAGCCGTTGCGTGCCGCCACCGCCGGGGATCAGCCCGAGCATAACCTCCGGCAACGCAAGAACCGTCTTCGGATGATCCGTCCCGATGCGATAGTGCGCGGCCAGGGCCGCCTCCAGTCCCCCGCCCAGACATGGGCCGTGGATGGCAAAGATTACCGGCGTCCGCATCGCCTCCATGCCATCGAGCATGATCTGCCCTTCGCGCGACATCGTCTCGGCATCCTTCGCCGTATCCACCGCCAGAAACTCCTCGATGTCGGCGCCGGCAATGAACATGTCCGGCTTTCCGCTGATTATCACTACCGCCTGAACTTGCGGATCCGCCTCCAGCCGAGCCAGCGTCTGCTCGAACTCAGCCTTCACCGCGGCGTTGAACTTGTTCACCGGCTCGTCAGGCAGGTCGAAGGTGACGACAGCTACTCCGTCGTCGGTGCGATGCTCCGAAAGCGCGTACGCCTTCACTGAAGCCTCGGTCGCCGTCATGATGCCGCCTCCACCACCATGGCGAAACCCAGTCCGCCCGCGGCGCACACTGTGATCAGGCCGAATTGCCCGCCTCGCCGTTTGAGCTCGTTGGCCATCGTCGTCGTGATTCGCGCGCCGGTCGCACCGAACGGATGCCCGATCGCAATCGAACCGCCCATCACATTGAGCTTGTCACGGTCTACGGTCCCCACCGGTTTGCTGAATCCCGCGCGGGTGGCCCAGTGCTGACTCTCGAAGCCCTTAAGATTGCTCAGCACCTGGGCCGCGAACGCCTCGTGCATCTCGACGAGATCCATGTCGCCCAGCGTGAGCCCGGCCCGTTTGAGCGCGACGGGTGCCGCAAGAACGGGCGCTTGTAGAAGCTGCTCTCCGGGATCGAGCGCCGCGTATGCGTACGACCGGATGTAGGCCAACGGCTCGTAGCCCAACGCCCGTGCCTTTTCCTCACTCATGAGCAGGACGGCAGCCGCGCCGTCGGTCAGCGGCGACGAGTTGCCCGCCGTCACCGACCCATATCGCTTGTCGAACACCGGACGGAGCGCCGCGAGCTGCTCGAGCGTGGAATCGGTGCGGATCCCGTTGTCGCTTGCCGCCCATTGCGTGTAGTCAGGCGGCGGATAGACTGTCATGATCTCCGCCGTCAGGCGTCCATCGGCCGTCCCGGCCGCGGCGCCACGGTGCGACCGCAGCGCAAAGGCGTCCTGCTCCTCGCGCGAAATCGAATTGATCTTGGCCATCTTCTCGGCACTCTGCCCCATCGTCTCACCGGTCGTCGGTTCGGCGATGGCCGGCGTAATCGGAATCAGGTCGTTCGGCCTGATCTTTGAGAGGGCTCCTAGCCGGGCCGCGATCGACTTGGCCTTGGAGGCCGCCACGAGGGCGTCCGACATGCCTCGCGAATGGAGGATAGGTATATTCGACAGCGATTCCGCACCCCCGGCTATGGCAGCTCCGGCGTGCCCGAGGGCGATCTGATCCGCGGCGTCGGTAATCGCCTGGTTGGCCGAGGCGCAGGCGCGGCCGACCGTTACGGCTGGGATCCCTTTGGGCAGCATGGGGAGCAGCGAGACTTCGCGGGCGATGTTGGGGGCCACAACAGACGGGACGACCGTACCGAAGACGAGCGTATCGATCGCGCTGGCGTCGAGGTTCGTTCGTTGCACGAGCTCGGCAACGCACAACCGGCCAAGCTCAATGGCCGAAAATCTTTTGAGGACCGTCCCCGATCTGGCGAACGGGGTTCGCACACCGGCGATGATCGCCACGCGGGTTCCGTTTCCGTAGCTCATGGGGGGAAGTTAGAGATGAGAGTCGCGCGGTGCGAGGTGGTCGCGAAAAACGCGCCTGAGCTATCGGAGAGCTAGAGTGCGCCATACCCCCTCCGGCGCTATGCCTCCAGATCTCGCCCGCGCCAAGGCGTTTGCCACGCTCGCGCGCGAGACGTTCGACCTGCTCATCATCGGCGGCGGAATCACCGGGTGCGGGATCGCAAGGGACGCCGCGATGCGTGGATGGCGCGTGGCCCTGCTGGAGAAGGATGACTTTGCCAGCGGCACGTCGAGCCGCTCGTCTCGACTGGTGCACGGTGGCATACGATACCTCGAGCACGGCCATTTCGGGTTGGTATTCGAGGCCAGCCGCGAGCGCCGCACGCTCGCGCGCATTGCCCCTCATCTCGTCAGGCCGCAGGGGTTTCTCTGGCCGGTTTACGAAGGCGCGCGCGTTTCCGCCTGGAAGCTGCGCGCGGCGCTGGCGCTGTACGACTTTCTGGCGCTGTTCAAGAACCTGGGCCGCACGCGTTGGCTTGGCGCCGACGAGATCGGCGATCGGGAGCCGGAGCTGCGGCAACACGGACTGGAAGCAGGGGCCGTCTATTTCGACGCGACCACCGATGACAGCCGGTTGACGGTCGCCAACGCGCGGGCCGCGGTGGACCACGGGGCAACGCTGCTCAATCACGCGCTCGTTACTGCGCTCGGCGCCGACGGCACGACGCGCACGGTTACCGTGGTGGATCAGGAGACCGGGACGCAGCTGGTGACGCACGCGCGCGTAGTTGTGAATGCAGCTGGCCCGTGGTCCGATTCGGTGACGCAGCTCGCCGTGCCGACGATGGTCAATCACACGGTTCGACCGTCGAAGGGCTCGCACATTCTCGTGCCCCGCGAGCGCATCGGAAACCGCGGCGCGATCACGATCACCTCGCCCATCGACGGACGGGTCATGTTCGTGATGCCGGCGGGTCCGACCAATACCGAGTTCACCATCATCGGGACCACCGAGACGGAGTATGACGGTCCGCCTGACGATGTTCGCGCCACCACGTCGGACATCGAGTACATATTGCGCACCGCGAACGCGCTCTTTCCAGCGGCGCGGCTGGGAATCCGCGATGTGATCAGCGCATGGGCGGGCATCCGCCCGCTGGTGCCGAGCGGGCAGAAGGAAACCGGCAAGGTTTCGCGCGAGCACAGCATCACCATGGTCGCGCCGGGTGTAATCGCCGTTCGCGGCGGCAAGCTGACCACCTATCGAGACATGGCATCGCAGGCCGTGCACCTCGCCGCCCGTCAGATCGGGCGCCGCGGCGAACGCCGCGCGCGAACGGACCTCTCGCCGCTGCCGGGAGGTGCGTTGGCCGGTGAGCTGGAGACGGAGATCAATATCGCCGCGCGCGAGACGGGCGAATCCCGGCTCGCCGAACATCTGCTCCGCGCGTATGGCGCGGAGTGGCGCGATGTCTGGATGCTCGCGACCTCCAGCCCGTGCCTTCGGGAGCCGGTGCAGGAGGGACTGCCCTATCTCATGGCCGAGGTGCAATTCGCCGTCGAGCGGGAGATGGCCCGGACGTTATGCGATGTACTCGTCCGGCGGATGCACGTCGCGTTCGAGACGGAGGACCACGGGGCGCAAGCCGCCGAACGGGTGCTCCCGGTCATGGGCGACATCCTGGCGTGGTCCGATGAGCGGCGCGATGCCGAGATGGAGCTCTGGCAGGCGGAGATGGGAGAGCGCTTCGGGATCGAGGTCGGCGCTCCGAATGGCCGTTCGGGCGCGTCGCTGCTTGACGGAGTACCCTCCGAGGGTTAGCCTGATTTACTGCCGATAATCGGCGGGACCAGACAATCGATTCGCACCAGCCGAGCGCGCCCTTTGACCGGCGCGGCGGGGGACCCAGGCACCACGGGGTGTATCCGGCATCGCCGGAGGGAGACTTCCTGCTCCCAACCCGTCAGCTAACCCCGCAGGCGATACACGGAAGGGTGGTAGGATGGAGATCACTCTCGCCTACCGAGCCGGGCCAGGTTCGGCCGGGCTCGGTTCATTGTCTCCGGGAAATGGCTGCCCAGACGGCGTTCGCGTCGTCGCCATCCCCTCCTCGCGTAGCGCTCGGCTCGCGCAGCAAGAAAGCTGTCCCTACGACTCACTGATCCTGGCGGGATCGGCGGAGTTACCTGTCGGCGAATCTCTCAGTGAGGGAGGATGACCATGGATCTCCATCGGCCTTCCACTCCTGCGCTCACCACGACGCAGGAGATTCGTTCCGCTGAAATCCCGCTCTCGGTTCAACGCTTTTCCGAGCGGCTGCGGCACATGCCGCTGGGAGTGTGGGCTGAGCTCGCCGAGCGTGTGAACGTGCATCTTGCCGACGCTCCCGCTTCCAGGGAGGCGCACGCGAGCGCGGCTGCACGCGCACGCCTTCGCGAGATTGCCGACCAGATGCCGGGTGCCGTCGTACGAGTTCGCGGACGTGTGCTCGAGCTGATCTCCTGCGCCGAAGGATTCTTGCGCCCCGAGGTGCTGGTCCGAATGAAAAAGGTGGCTCTCACTGCCGCCATTGCGCTCGCCGCCCG
>JBPCLX010000241.1:0-3762 GCA_051002815.1 Gemmatimonadaceae bacterium | reverse complement strand
ATGCTTCCCTCAGCTCTACTGCTCGCCCTGACCGGCACCCTTCTCATCTTCAATGCGGAACCGGGCATCAATTGGGGCATCTGGGCCACGCTGGTGGCCGTCGGGATGCTGGGTGCCCAGTGGATGGAACGCGGTCGCGTTGGGCGGGTGACCGCCGCACTCGCAGCGCTCGGCTGTGCGTTCGCCTGGGGAGCTGCCGTCACCGGGAGTGAGCCGGTGCTCGTGCTGAACGTGCTGGCAGGCTTCACCGCTTTCTCACTGGCGGTGCTGTCGATGCCTGACGAGCGCGGAGTCGATGTGACACTTCCGCGAATGATTCTCGGCCCGATGGAGGCGCCGGTGCGCTGCGTGGCCGAGGCCGGACGCCGGGTTCAGGATGCGGCGGTGCACGCAGGGAGGGAGGAGTCGCTGCCGGTACTGCGCGGCGTGGCGTTCGCCGTGCCCGTCGTAGGGGTTTTCGGGCTCGCTCTCTCCGGCGCCGATCCGGTGTTTGCCGCGTGGCGGGAGAGCGCTGTGGCGATGGTGGCCGACTTTCCCATGGGTGAGCTCGTGTTCGGCAGCGTGCTCTTCCTCGGATCTCTAGTGGTCTGTTACTGAAATAATGGGAGCATGCAACTTGCTCTGCGTTGTGGCATGTTTGCCCCTACGATGGATCTCATGCTGTCGGCCGACGACCGCCGGGTGTTGACCGGGATGCTCCGCGCGACGACGATTGCCGCCGGACTCGCGCGCCGCGCCCGCGTGATTCTGGCGCTCGCCGAAGGCCAGTCGTACGCCGAGATTGCGGCAGCACTCGGCGTGACCGATACCTACATCGCTCGGTGGAAGCAGCGCGTCGTCGCGGGGGGCCTCCCCGCCTTGGGCGATCTGCCGCGGAGTGGCCGACCCGATCGACTGGACCCGCGCCTCGAAGCGAAGATCCTCGCCAAGACCCAGGAAGCCCCGCCGACGCCGTTCACGCATTGGACGACGCGCCGCATGGCGAAGCTCGTTGGCGTCAGTCACGTCACGGTGCATCGCGTGTGGCAGCGGGCGGGGTTGCAGCCGCATCGCCTCGAACGGTATGTCACCAGCGATGACCCCGACTTCGAGACGAAGGCGGCCGACGTTATTGGCTTGTACCTCACGCCGCCGGCGAATGCCGTAGTGTTCTCCGTCGATGAAAAGACCGCAATCCAGGCGCTCGACCGGCTCGATCCCGTGCTCCCGCTTTCGCCGGGCCGCGCCGAGCGGCATGGCTTCGAGTACAAGCGCAACGGGACGCTCTCGCTGTACGCGGCGCTGGAGGTCGGCACCGGGCGCGTCGAGGGCATGACCGCGCACCGCCACACGAGCGCCGAGTTCCTGCGCTTTCTCGACCGGCTGGTCGCCACGCAGCCTGCGCGCCGCGAAATCCATCTCATCGCCGACAACCTCTCGGCACACAAGACCAAGGCCGTCAACGCTTGGCTGGCGGCGCATCCGCGCGTGCACATGCATTACACGCCGACCTACAGCTCGTGGTTGAATCAAATCGAGCTCTGGTTCGCGAAGATTGAACGCGACATGATCGTGCGTGGGATTTTCACCTCGACAGCCGATCTCCGCCGCAAGCTCATGCAATACATCCGACAGCATAACAAGACCTGTCAGCCCATTCAGTGGGCCTACAGCACACCCCAGCACCGCATTCGTGCATCCTGAACTTCGGTAACAGTCCACTAGGACTGGCCTACTGAGCGAAAGTAGGTAGTACCCGGTGTCCGTGCCCGGGGGAAACTGCTCTGACGCCATGATGCCGTCCCACAGCTCGTAGCTTGCATCCGCCCCGCTCGGAGCGGCCGAAAGGAGCCGGATCGGACCCTCCTTGAGCGTTATCCTCACCTGAGAAGTGGGCTCGCTCATAACATCTCCGTGCATGCCCAACGCCCCAGCTCACCTGCGGGCGAATATATGAAAGCGAGCGAAGCGAGCAGTCCTAGGATCGCCCGTCTGGTGCAGCGCACGTTAGGCATCGTGCGCGCCGACCGCTGTCGCGCGGCCGGTGTCGGCACCCTCGCTGGCCAGTTCGCGAAGCGTTGGCGTCAGCCGATGTGCAAGGTCGATGTCAACCCGTTCGATTTCGTCAATCAGAGCCGCGCAGGCGATGCCGAACGCTCGTCGAAGCTCGTCGATGTCCAGCGAGCGGACGAGCGCCTCGGTGAGCAGGGCGGTGGTCTCCAAAGGTAGGCTATCCATTCCGCGGCCGTGAGCCGTCGGCACGCCCTCGCGCAGGCAAGCCAGCGCGAGCACATGGTCGCGCACACCACTGATCATGTATTCGGCCTGCCACACCCGGCGGCGCGCGATGCTTGAGCGTGCGTGCAGCGCGTAGAGCCAGCCCATGTCGAGCAATCCAAGCGCGGTCGCAGCACTCGGTTTCGGCCGCTCGTTGGCCGTCCCGAACAGCAGACGGAACGTCGAGGCGATGGGACCGAACTCCGTGGCCGGCCAGAAAGCAAGATCCACCTGCAGTGTGCTCCGGAGCAGAAACACTCGAAACACTGCAGGTCCCGCGATAACGTCCATGTGGTGAACGGCGCCGTGCTCGCGGTACATACGGTCGGTCCACTCGGCAATTACGCGCGGCTGCTCAACCCCGCCGGCGACTCCAAACGCAAGATCGATGTCCGACCAGTGATCCTCGGCATCGAGCGCCGCGGAACCGGTAAGAGCGGCGCTTACAATGCGCTCATCGGCTTTGGACGCCGTTATTAGCTCGCCGCGCAATGTGTCTCGATCTCTTGGAGTGAACATGAGGTGCCGCGAGAAACGTGAGGAGTCTGAGCGCGGAAGAGTGTTGATGCCTAACTTCTTATTAGCCCGCAGCAGTCTAACTCATACATTCCAGTCGACGCCACGTTCGCCAGCACGTATCCGCGCGCCGAATCAGGCAGCCCAAGTTCGGAGTTAGTGGCCAACCCCATGCCGACCCACCTCTTCCCGCGTCCTCTGTAATAGAAGCCGGCGAGTTAGGCCGCGAAGCCCGCAGCCTATCACCCCACGCCCACCAGAGTCGCGCCGTGTCCCCTACGACCGCCGACCTTCGGGAAGGTTGTCAAGAGGGCTCCGTACTCCCAGCCCACGATCCAGGACGTGCAGGTAGACCATCGTGGTCGAAACGTCGGCATGGCCGAGCAATTCCTGCACGGTGCGCATGTCGGCTCCTGATTGCAAGAGATGGGTGGCGAAGGAATGTCTGAGGGTGTGCGGCGTCGCGCGCTTGGACACGCCGGAAGCGCGAACCGCCGCGCTGAACCGGCGCGGCAGGGCGCTCTCGTGCAGATGGTGCCGCACGCGCCGCCCGGTGGCCGGCTCGACGTATTGACGCGTCGCCGGGAAGAACCAATGCCACCGCCAGTCGAGCATCGCCGAACCGGCCTTTCTGGCGAAGGCAGCAGGCAGCTCCACAAAGCCACCGCCACGCTGACGATCGCGCCGAAACGCCGGCCGAGCTCGAGCTGCACCTGCCGCCGCACGCGCTCGAACTGGGCCCGCAGAGCCGGAACCAGCGATGCGCTCGTCACCCGCATTAGGAGTTCATTCGGTGCCTGAAAAAGAGCGACCGCTGAGCGTGGCCTCTTCCCCGGGGTTCAGCACAACAGGAGCGGCGTGCCGGCTCATGTCCGACACAGTATTCGCCTTCAGATATTGGTCAAGTTATTTCTGAGACACTACGCTAGTTCCCCGCCTCTTCGCCCGGGATCCTCAGCTTCTCACCGATTCGAATCGTCTCGCTCGAAC
>JBPCLX010000240.1:0-3684 GCA_051002815.1 Gemmatimonadaceae bacterium | reverse complement strand
GTCAGGAGACCCAGCGGTTGACCCTTGTCGGCGCAGACCTGCGCACACTGCACGTGCTCCGGACCACTCGCGTTGTTCACGATCTTGCACGACAGGTCGACGACGTCGGCGGTGAACGTCACCGTCTGCCCCTCGGCCGCCGCTGCCTGTGCCTTTGCCACTGGGGGAGCCATGTAGCCTGCCGCCATCATCACGGCGCCCATCACGAGTCTTCGCATTGCAACTCCTCTGGTGAAAGTGTTCGTTCGACGTCCGCCCGCCGGACGGCGGACGGGTCCTGCGCCGGGGCCTACGGCTCGTGCCCGGCGTGCGCGTGCCCGCTCTCCGCTCCGGCGTCCGAAGGCCGCTCGACGCGAAAGGCCACCTCCGCCGTCTCGAGGTCGTTCCCGACGTTGACCGCGACGATCCATTCGCCCTCCATGGGGATGATCACCCGCGAGTGGAAGGTGCCGGGCGCCGCCCGCGCGGCGGGAAAGCGCGTTATGCCGTGCATCGGCATCGTCGGTGACGCCAGATCGACCGTCACGCGCGATCCGGGAGCCGAACCGCCCGCGATCCGAATCTGGAATTCGACCGACCCTATCGAGACCGGCGTCGTGTCGGGTGCGACCGAGACCTCGATCCCACCTGGCGTCCAGCCGACCCATGGCGCCGTCGGGGGAGCGGAGGCGTAGGCGATCGGCAGGCGCGGGGCGGCAGCGTCGTGACGCGCGGCCGTCCGTGTCGGTGAATCCGTTCCATGGAGGTCCCCATGTCGGATCCGATCCGGCCACACCGCGGCCGTCACGACTCCCGCCGTGGCGAGGGCGAGCCCCGCCGCCAGCGGTATGTATCGGCCGGCTCTCACGCCTCGCTCCGGGGCCGGGATGGCATCAGGCGCAGCGCCGCCAGGGCTCGTCGCGCCTGCGCCACGCACGCCTTCGCGAGTCGCTCGAGCTCGCCAGCTGGAAGGTCGGCGATCATCACGTGCCACAGCCCCGGCTCATGCCACGACACCACGCCGTACCCGCTGCGGGTCGCGGCGGCGAACGACGGCTCACCGGCCGGGGGCCGGCTCTCGCCGTCGGGCAGGACCACGTACGACAGCGCTATGCCATCCACGACGTACTCCAGGGCCACGCCGAGACGTCCCTGCATCACGCACAGACGGGCGCCGCGGAGGCGTGCGCCGGGCAGCCGGGGCACGTGTAACGCGAACGGCACGCGCTGCGCGACCCACCGCTCGACCTTGGCGGAGTCGTTCGACGTTATGCGCGCGTCGCCGAGCGCGCCGACGTGATCGGCGGCGAGCGCCGCGAGTGCGTCCGGGCCCCGGTGGGGTGGCGCGAGATCCGCGGTGGCGAACACTGCGCCGACAACCGCCACGGCGACTACTGCGGCGAACGCCTGACGGCGCCAGCGCAACGGCCGCCGCTGTCCGGCGCGCGCCCGCGCGACCGCGCCGAACATGCGGCCGCGGACGTCGCTCGGCGCACGCTCCAGTGACGCTGCGCCGTGGATCGCGCGGCTGCTCTCGCGCATGTCGGCCAGAAAGCGCTGGCACGCGTCGCAGGCCGAGAGGTGCGCCTGTGCGGCGATGATCTCCGCCGTCGCCGGCCGCGGCCCGTATTCCGGCCACGCGAGACGCCGCGCCGGGCCACAGGACATCGGGCTCATGCGCGCCTCACGACGGAGGAGGGCGCAGCGTGCCGGAGCGACTCGCGGAGCTGGCGCCGGGCTCGATACAGTCGTGAGGCGACGGTGCCCTCCGGCACGCCGAGCATCTCGGCCACTTCCCGCTGGCGAAATCCCTCCACGTCGCTCAGCCACACTACCTGGCGCAGATGATCCGCCAGCGCGTCGAGGGCGGCCGCTATCTCGTCAGGCAGCACCGTCGATTCGCCAAAGGCATCGGCTTCATCGAGCGGCTGCCATTCCGCGAGCGCCTTCTCGAACTCATGCTCATCGAGATCCGTCAGGTGCGCATCCGGCCGCCGGCGGCGCGATCGCAGCCGGTTCAGGTTCGTGCGAGTGAGAATCGTGAACATCCACGCGCGAGCCGCCGCCGGTTCACGAAGCTCGTGAAACCGTTCGAAGGCGCGGAGCAGCGCATCCTGCAGCAGATCCTCGGCGTCTGCGGCGCGACCGTGCGAGAAGCGCAGGGCGGTACGGTACAACGCGTCGAGGTGCTCCGTGAGCACTTCTTCGAACGCACGTGACTCGCACTGGCCGGCTGGACTGCGAAAGGATTTCACGGTTGACCGCAGGGTGTCGAGATACCAGATCCGTCATTACAGAAGGACACCGCCGCCGCGGCTTTTCTTCACGAACTCCGGTCGAGCGCCATGAACAAATTGTTGAGCGACTCCCCAATCGTGGGATGCGAGAACATGCCGTCCCGCAGCCGCGGATACGGCAGGCCGCCCATCATGGCCAGCTGGAACAGCGTGGCGATCTCGCCACCCTCGAGCCCCAGGACCGAGGCGCCGAGGATCAGGCCCGAGTCGGCGTCCACCACGGCCTTCATGAAGCCGCGCGTCTCGTCCACCTCGAGGGCCCGCGCCACGTGGCTCATCGGCAGTTTGGCGACGCGGATCGGCCTGCCTGACGCGACGGCATCACGCTCCGTCATGCCCACGCGCCCGAGCTGCGGATCGATGAAGACTGTGTACGGCAGGATCCTGCCCTCGGTGGACGCCTGGCCGCCCTCGAGCAGATTCGTGCGCAAAATTCGATAGTCATCGTAGGAAACGTGCGTGAATGCCGGTCCGCCGGTCACATCGCCGAGCGCGAACACGCCGGGACTCGACGTTTCCAGTCTTGCATTCACCCTGACGAATCCCTTCGCATCGACGTCGATGCCGCCGGCGGCGAGATTCAGCGTCTCGGTATTCGGCACGCGTCCCGTCGCGACGAGCAGGTGCGTGCCCTGCACGCGGCACTCGCTCGCCGCCGAGCCGTGGGTGCACGACAGCTCGATGTGGCCATTGGCGTGGCGCACCTCGCGGGCCTCGACACCGAGGCGCACGTCGATGCCATCGTCGCGAAGAATGTTCGCGACCTCCTCCGCCACGTCCTGGTCCTCACGCGGGAGCAGCTGCGCATCGCGTTGCAGCACCGTGACGCGACTCCCGAAACGGTGGAACATCTGCGCGAACTCGAGGCCGACGTATCCGCCGCCCAGCACCAGGAGATGCTCCGGCACCTCCTCCAGCTCCATGATGCTCGATGATGTGAGGTAGGGCACCTCGGCGAGTCCGGAAAGGGGCGGAATAGCGGTGACGAGCCCCGTGTCGATCACGATGGTCTCAGCCGTCAGGCTCGTGAGCGAGTCGCCCTGGCGCACCTCGAGCGTTCGCTGGGCCGTGAAGCGCGCAGTGCCGCGCACGATCTCCACTCCGGACCGCTCGAGTCCGCGCTCGCTGCCGGATCGGAAGCTCTCGACGATCGCCTGCTTGCGCTGCCTGACTACCGCCATGTCGACACCGGTGACTTCCGCCCGAACGCCGTACACGCTCGCGCGTCCGGCCACGTGCGCCACCCTGGCGCTCGCCACCATCGTCTTTGTTGGCGAACAGCCTTCGTTGACGCACGTGCCGCCCACGTGGGCACGTTCGACGAGCGCGGTTCGCCGGCCTGCGCGGGCGAACGCGCCTGCCAGCGGCCCGCCCCCCTGTCCAGCGCCGATCACGATCACATCATAGG
>JBPCLX010000239.1:0-4527 GCA_051002815.1 Gemmatimonadaceae bacterium | reverse complement strand
CTCGGGATGTCGCTCCGAACGCTCGTTGCCACGCGGAATGGAGGGATCGCCGTCCGAGTCCTCAGCGGCGGCCCGCCGAACGCCTAACTTTGAGAATCCGACACGGCCGCCGGCACCCGTCCTTCGCGCGCGACACGCCAGCGCCCGTTCTTGTTGACCAGCTGGTACGCCTTCTCGAAGTGGAGAACCTGCTGCGGAGGAGCGCCAGGTACAGTGTACTGCTCCGCGTCCAGGTACACCTGCACCGAGTCCGCGCTCAAACGCAAAACATCGGAAAAGCGGACAACGTATCCCGCTGACGATGCATCGCATTGCGGGAGTGATGCCCGATCTGTCTGAGCGGGCTCGCACGTACCCGCCACCGTGCCCGCCTGACGAAGAGCCCGAGCGACATCAGCGGGGATCGAGTCACCACCGGTCAGTCCCGCCTCGCGCGGCAGGAGCCGTGGGTGGAGGAGCAGTACCAGCCCCGGCCCCACATCGAATGCGGCGCCTACCGCGGCCCGGTAGATCTGCGCTCGCTGTCGCGCGTCAAGCGCGGCCACCTCCAGACCTCGGCCACGTGCGGCCGGCGGCCCCTCCTCTTCGCTACAGGCGAGGAGAAGCGGTGCAACCGCGAGTGCCAGAATCAGTGTACGCCGCATGATCTCTCCTCGTGCGTGCATATCATGTGCTCATGACGCGTCAATCGGCTTCGGGGCACGCTTCGCTCATTGAAATCCACCCGGACGGCGGCGCCAGACCTGGCGCCTAGCCTCGTTGCCGCGCGTCGCGATCGAGCGGAAACTCTTCCTCCGAGCCGGCATGTACGCGGGTTCGGCCGGTGCGGCGCAGGATCCAGGAGCGCAGGCGCTCACCGGCGAACTTGAGAACGGTTGCCACGATCGCGAACCGGATCACCCGTCCAATCGTTATGCCGATGGCGAATTCCGGGAAAGGCATGTTCAGCACGCCCGCACTGATGCACGCTGTCTTCGTGGAAACCGGCGCAATGGCGCTGAACGCTATCAGCATCCAGCCGTACTGCTCCACCAAATCACGCGTGGCGTCCAGGCGCAGCTCCGTCATTCCCATCCATTCGAGCACCCTCATTCCCAACTCGGAAAAGAGGTGGCTGCCGATATACCAGGCGATCATTCCACCCACGATCGCGCCGGCCGCGGCAAATACCGCGAGCTTGTACGCGCGTCGCGGATCGGCGATCGAGAGCGGCAGGTACAGGCCCTCCGTCGGCCCGGGCATGACCGACCCCTGGACTGCTCCCCACGAAAAAAGCGCAGTACCCGCCCATCCCGACTCCGCCCAGCGGTGCAGTACGTCCATCACCCAAAGCATCCGCCGCCACCCGCGCCTTGGCGGGTTCGACGCGGGGACGACGAGGACGTGGCCTTCCCCTTCCTCGGCCTGGGACTCCTGACGGGATGGCATGTAGCGGATGCTTCGAGAGCTCAATGTCTTCTTGGCAAAGCGGGCGCGGGCTGTTCACCCACGCCCGCTGACGGGTCGCCTAGGCTGGCAAGCTACCGCTACAGTTACCCGGCAGAGCCCGGATGGATCGCCGGTGCTGCCGCTCTCCGCCGCGCTACGAAGAGGGCCCAGCCGAACCAGACCAGCGACGCGATCAACCCCCCGTAGAGCACGACCCGTACCGGGTGAAGGGCGATAGAACCGACGACTTCCTGGGGTTCGCCGAGCTGCGAAAGTATGGTTCGGCTCAAGTACTCGGCGGTGAACCAACCCCAAAGCAGCGCCGCCCACATCATTCCGATGCGCCGAATTGGTGGGGTGCCGATTTCCGGGGGAAGCCGGCGCACGTTCATGTAGCCGATCACCAGAGTGAAGACATACATGCTGGCGATGGTGAAGGGGCCGGCGATGAGCACCAGGAAGTTCGGCTGAAGGCCGTCCACGGTCTCGCCACCGACCCAGGAGGCGACGATAATGGCCATTGAAGCCAGCACGAAGGCGGTGAGAAAAAAGAGAAACGTGCGTTTTAGCGTCCAGAACCTGGTGTAGCGCCCGTACCGCTCGTAGAAGATGCTGCCGGAAATCCGCGTGACGGTGTCGACGATTCCGAGCTGGGTGGAGAAGAGCACGAACGCGCCGCCGAGGAGAAAGACGATCTGCAACCATTTGCCTGCGACCAGGTTGAGCTCCGCGCCCTGCAGCCGCACCATCTCGCTGAAGTTGCCGACGAGATTGCTGTTGCCCGTTCCCAACGTAGCGGTAACGACCAGACTCGTAATGACGACGCTGACGATGATGAGAAACACGAACGTGATGAGCAGCTCCTGTTGCGACACGCGCATCCAGCCACGGAATCTGGCGAGGGCGAGCGGAGACGCGGTAGCATCGAAGACGTACCCGGTCTCGCTCACTTCCTCGTTGGTGCCGCGAATGCCGGCGATCCGTCCCTGAAAGGAGGCCATGCCGAACCCCTTGTCGCGCAACCAGAGCGACTGTGCCAGCAGGAGCGTACCGCCGCTTCCGGCGTAAGCGACGGCGAGCAGCAGCGTGGGGAACTGCCGGCCTGTCGTCAACTCCTGCGGCGCCGAGCCTAACGAAACAGCGCCCTTGGCCAGAGCCAGCACATCAGCCGGGAGCACGCCAACCAGCAGCAGCGTTGTGGCGAGCAGCGGAAAAAAGAGCAGCACCAGACCTATCTGAAACCGTTCCAGAGCGTTGTAGACGATCTTGGAAATGGCGAGCCCGATCCAGATCACGAGCATCATCGCCAGCGCCACCGGCTGCCACTCGAGCCGATGTCCGGTCGCTTCCTCGATGATGTCCGCGGTGAAGCCGCCGGACTGCGAAGCCCACCCCGGCCAGAAGAATCCGGCGATCGTAGCAACGAGAAAAAACCATGGCCAGAACTTTCCGACCCGCGCCATTCCGCCGAATATCGATTCGCCGGTGGCGATGGTCCACCGCTCGATCTCGACCAGCGCGATGAACTGCGTGATCACCCCCACCCAGAACAGCCACCAGATGGAATAGCCGTTGACGGTGATGAGGTTAGGCCAGAGAAGGAACTCGCCCGATCCCAGTCCCATGCCGAGCGCGATGACGGAGGGGCCAATGAGGTGCCGGAGCCGCGGGACGCGAGGAACGTCGTTGTGGAGCAGGAATGGCGGACCGCTGCCTGGCGATGGCAGGTGGGGCGTGTCGGGTGCAGTGGGGAGCGAAGCTTCGTCGAGCGGGCGGTAGACGCCATTCCGATAGGCGAGCCCTTCCTCGTGCGTGCAGCGGATGTCGGCAGCGGAGCTTGAGGAATCCATTTATCAGATTTCGAGGAGGCGAGCAGGAGGGAGCGGGAAGATACGGGAGACTTGGAAAATGGGAATGAGTCGCTGGATGATCGAACGGTGGAGGAGCTGCGGAATCTGGCATCCGAGACAACGTCGAGGGGCGGAGCTAGATGAATAAGGATGAGCTGATCCGGGCCATTCGTCGCGAGCGGTAGCGGACGCGAGAACGCCGGCGCATCTTGTTCGATGCGCGGCGACATCCCGCACCGGTCTTCAGCGCGGAGGATGAACCATGGATTTCGAGGAGACGATCCGCGAGGCGGGCCGGCAGCATCGAAGGATTCGTATCCAGTTTCGCGGTCCCAATACCGAGTACGACCGCGAGATGGAGCCGTACTCGATTCGTGACGGAGAGCTCGTCGCCTACTCGTTGTACAGGGACGAGTTCCGGACGCTTCCACTCGCCGCCATCACGGGGGTCGACGTAACGACCCGGACGTTCGTCCCGCGTCGCAAGGTCGACCTGTAGAGGACGAAGCCCGCCTGACTTGGGACGGCCGGAACGCGACGCGCGATTCTGGCCGTTGCCACATCAGTGACCGTCGGTTTTCGTTCCACCCATGTCCGACACGACTCTCGAGCATCATCTCCACCGCCGGTGCGGAGGGCACTACGTCCGGCTCGAAGACCAGACGACCGTTCGGGTGAGCGGCATGAGCACCACGGTTCCACGAGTAGTCTACCGGTGCGACCGGTGCGGGGACGAGCAGTTCACCGTCGAACAGCGCGAGCTGGTGGAAAAGAGCGCATTGGCTGCGATTCGGGCGGCACACGGGCTGCTGTCGCCGCGCGAGATAAAGGCACTGCGCGAACGACTTGGCCTGACGCCGACGCAGCTCGGCGAATTGATCTATGGCCTGCCGAAAAGGTTGATCGAGGGGTGGGAGAAGGGCCGCTACCTCCAGAATCGTGAGGCGGACGCGCTACTGCGGAGCCTCGAGGACCGTGAGGTGCTGGAGCGCCGTGCCACTGTTGCAGGAGTCGCACTACCAGTTCCGGCCCACCACGGGCCGGCCACTTCCGATGAGAACGGCACCGAACCGACCGCCGTCACGCCGGGTGCTCAACCCGAGACCTGACCACCCCGGCGTCGCTCACTCCAGGTACTCCAATGTTTACCGTAAGAGCTGCTCGTGAGGCAGATGCGGAGGAGATCGCCGCGCTGGTGGCCCACCATGTGTCCGATGGTACGCTCCTCCCGCGGGCGCCGGAATTCATC
>JBPCLX010000238.1:0-6917 GCA_051002815.1 Gemmatimonadaceae bacterium | reverse complement strand
GAACGCTGATCGACGTCGCACAGTCGGTGGACGCGATCTTCAGCTTCCGTCCGGAGACGCTATGATGCGCCTGACGACACTCGTTGCCGCGCTGGCGATGCTGCTTCCCGGCCGCCTCACGGCGCAGCGCGACACGCTGCTCTTCCTGATCGCGCCAGCCCTCCTGCAGCCATCCGGAGGCGATGTGACCCTCGCCGCGCGCCTGGACGTGCTGGCTGGCTCGAGGCGGCACGACATAGCGCGCGCCTTTCCGGCGAGCCGGTACTGGCGAGCCGAAGGGCGAGGGACACTGGCGATCGATCCCGATGCGAACCCCGACGCGCTGCTTGCCGACCTCGCCGGGGGCGTGGCGATCTCGCTGGCCAGACCGCGGGTAATCGACCCCGCGACGGTGGATGTGGATGCCCCGGGCAGCGCGATGGAGTTCGATTATGGGGATTTGTCGGTAGGTGGGCAGCTCCGCATCCTGTCGAACCAGCGTGTCTCGGAGGCTCGTGCTTCGTTAGGGGGTGAGATCATCTACACGCACGACCGGCAAAGCGGGATCTGGCCCTTTCTCCCCTCGGTGTGTGGACAGGTCGGCCTGGCCCGCTCGATCAGGTCCGAGTTGCGGGAGGAACTGGGCACTGCTGATGGAGAGACGTACACCCGGCTCGAAGCAGGGGCGGCGTGGCACCTCTCCGCCGATCGGGGCTGGCTGCCGGCGCCGATTCGACCGGTATGGCTCCACGCGGAGCTGAACGCCTATCGTGATGCCGGGGTCGATCCGGTCGTCGAGGCGTCCGGGGCCGATGATGGTACGCGGATCGCGCTGGCGGTGGCTTACAGATTTCTCAGCGAGCGACGCCGCCTGCTGGACGAGCTTTTCCTCCGCTGGACGGATGGCGAGACGCCGACATTGCCCGCACGGCGAAAGGCGTGGATGTTGGGGATCGTGCTCGCACCGTAACGCGGCAGGGCAAACTCACGCCCTGGCTCGGTTTGCGTCTTCGCGCCCGGTTCACGTTCATCCTTATCGCCCCGTCTCATGCCGTTCGCTCTCCGCAACTGGTGACCCGCAAACTCACGCGCGTTCTTGGCTTTCTGCTCGGACTCGCTGTCTTTCTGATCGCGCTTTCGGTGCTCCGCAGGGAGTTGAGCGACGGACGGATCGATGATGTCGTGGGTCACGCGGCGGATATTTCCGCTGAGAAGCTCGTAATCGCGGTGTTCTTCACCATCGCCAGCTTTCTGGTGCTGACCGGCTACGACAATCTCAGCCTTCGCTACATCCGTCATCCGTTGCCGTATCGCCGCACCGCGCTGGCTTCGTTCATCAACTACGCGTTCAGCCAGGGGTTGGGATTTCCACTGCTCACCGGTGGATCGGTGCGCTACCGCTTGTATACGAGATGGGGCCTGAGCGCGGTCCAGATAACGCAGCTCGTCGTCTTTGCCAGCGCCACTTTCTGGCTAGGCGTTTTGACGCTGGCCGGGATCGTCTTCGTGATAGCTCCACCAGGAATAGCGCGGGTGCTGCCGGTAGCCGGATGGATCATCCGGCCGGTAGGGATCGTTATGCTGTCCGTGGTCGCGGCATATGCATGGTGGACGCTGACCGGACTCAAGCTGCTTCGTTTGTGGAGTTGGCGGCTGCGGCGGCCCGCACCGCGTCTGGCGGCGCTGCAACTGGCTGTAGCCTGCGCCGACTGGGTCATGGCCAGCGCCGTGCTGTTCGTGCTGATGCCGGCCGAAGCCGGGCTGCTCTTTCCGGCCTTCCTGGCGATCTTTCTGCTTGCCTTCGTCGCCGGCATTATCAGCCACGTACCGGCTGGATTAGGTGTATTCGAGACCGTGATCATCCTCCTGCTTCCACCATCGGCGCCGGAGGCCGCGGTACTTGGCGCTTTGCTCGTATATCGAGGGGTATACTACCTGTTGCCCCTTCTTGTCGCCGTAGTCCTGCTGGCCGGTCATGAGGTGCTCGTGCGGCGAAAGGGCGATGCGGCGTAATCCGCTGACGCTTCCATTCATCCGTAATCAGCTCATGCACTTTCGCAAATCACTACCGGTTGCGGCGGCAGCCTTGGCGCTGGCCGTCTCCGCGCTCCAGGCGCAGCCCGTTCCCGCCAGGGAAACCGCGCATGCATTGGCCGGCTGGGTGGAGCTCGACGCTTCTCCCGGCGATATGCAGCGGGCAGTGCGAACGATTCGAGACGCCGAGCCGGCGTGGGCTGCCGACGCGCAGGGAAATCTCCTGCTGCGCCGCGGTGAGGGACGGCCGCGGCGGGTCGTCGCCTGCGGGCTGGATCACCCCGGCTACGTGGTGAGCGCGATCACGGAGCAGGGCTACCTGCGCCTGCACCGGTCGGGCAATGCCCGCGTGCACCCGTTATGGGACCAGTCGCATCAGGCGCAGCAGGTAGTGATCCACTCCGCGAGCGGCCCCCTGTCCGGCGTCGTAGCTAATCCTAACGGGCACTTTGCGAGGCAGCACCGGGGCGATTCGGCGGTGGTGGGGGTGGATGATCTGTGGGTGGATGTCGGTGCTCTTTCCGCCAGGGATGTGGAACGGATGGGCATCGCGCTCATGGATCCCGTGTATCGCGACCTGCCTGCATGGATCTACGCGGGCCACATCAGCGGAGCCGACGCCAGCGGCCGGGTTGGTTGCGCCGCGGTCGCCGGTGCGGCGCGCCGTCCGCCTGAGGCGGGCGAGACGATCTTCGTGCTGTCCGCGCAGCGCAGCTTCCGCTGGTCCGGGCTCAACTCGGTACTCGCGAGGTTGGGAACGATAGATGAGCTGGTTCTGGTGACGCCGGCGCCACTCTCATCCCCATCGGCCGGGCCAGTGAGCGGCGTGATCGAGCAACGGACCACTCGCCCGAGCGAGCTCTCCGCTGCGAGTATCGACTCAGTGCTGTCGCTCGCTGTGCGATCACGATGGCCCGGTTCCCTGGTGGAGAGTGTCAGCCTCTCCGATGCGGATTCGTTGCTCGCGATGGTTGTTGCAGTGTCCGGCGCGCAGCTCACTGGGGCGCAATGGCTCGTGCTGGATCAGCGCGCCACCCGACCGGGTCCGGTCACGGCGGTGGAAGGCCGCCCGGCCGATGCCGAGGAATCGGTTCATGATTCGCTCGCCGCTCTCCTCACGGTGCTCGCCGAGCTGCCCGGTGCGCCGGGGCACGAATGGCGCGTGCGCGACGCAATTCGTGAGCGTCTGCCAGCCTGGGCACGGTCCCGCGCGAGCGTCGACGACGAAGGAAACCTGATCGTGGCGGCAGGACCGCAACGCGACACGACGGTGTTCATTGCGCACCTCGATGAAGTGGCTTACGAAGTGGATCGATTGCTCGCCGATGGGCGTGTGTCTCTCGTCAGGCGGGGAGGCGTAATTCCGAGTGCGTGGGAGGGGCAGCCCGCGCTGCTGCACTTCGACGCTTCGGGAAGGGGCAGTGCGGCACCGTCGCTTGCCGGGGTGTTCGTTCCGCGCGATACGGCCACCCTCCGCGCTCCTTCCGGCGAACTCACCGCATGGTTCGGGCTGGATTCGGCCGCGATGGTCGCCAGCGGCGCAGTGGTGGGCTCGGCAGTGACGGGGTACAAGCGCGGTGTGCGGTTAGGCGACACGCGGTATACCGCGCGCGGGCTCGATGATCGGGCGGGATCGCTTGCTCTGCTCCGAGCGGTTCAGATCCTGGATCCGGAGCAACTCGGCCACCACGTGATCTTCGTCTGGTCTGCGGCGGAGGAGAGCGGGTTGGTGGGTGCTTCGGCGCTCGCCATGCGACTCGGCTCCACGGTGCGGCGTGTGTATGCGATCGACACTTTCGTCTCGTCAGATACGCCGCTCGAGGAGCCGACCTTCGCGCACACGCCCCTCGGCGCGGGACCGGTGCTTCGCGCGCTGGATGACGGCATCGCAGCCTCTCGTGAGGAACGAGATCGAATCATGAATATTGCCCGAGGCGCGGGCATAGCGATGCAGGTCGGCACGACGCACGGGTCGACCGACGCGACGGCGTTCGTCGCATGGGGAGCCTTGGGTGCCGGCCTGTCGTGGCCAGGGCGCTATAGCCACTCGCCCGCGGAAGTGCTCGACCTGCGCGACCTTGCCGCATTGGTAGAGCTGATCGGCGCGGTGCTGGCCGAACGATAGAGCGCTTCACCCTCGTGGGAAGTGGCAGAGTCAGCGGAGCCAACGGCAGCGGGACCCGCAATTCCGGGGCTGATCGCTCGGGGCGTGGGTAGGCCACATTGACGGGACCGCCGATTCTGCGCTCGCGGAACGGATTCTGCCTGCGTATTCGATGTTCGCCATACTCACCCAGTCCCGGAGGTACCGATGGGCCTGCTGGATAACATTTTGGGCAAAGACGACGACAAAGAGAAGAAGAAGGCCGACTTCTCAAAGGTGCAGAGCGGAAGTTCGTCGACCGCTCCGGAAGCGATGCCAGCCGATGCGCCTTCACCGGTGGGAGAGCGCCGCACGTACACGGTGAAATCAGGGGACACGCTTTCCAAGATCGCACAACGCGAGTACGGAGAGGGCAGCGAGTGGCGCAGGATCTACGAAGCCAATCGCGATACCATCAAGAATCCCGATCTCATTTATCCGGGCCAGACGCTGACACTGCCGTAAGGCACTTCTTCGAGGAGATCGAACGATGAAACAGGTACGAAACTGGACGCGTCTCACGCTGGTCGCGTTATGTGCGGCTCTGAGTGTGACCGCCTGCAATTCGAATGACCGAGCGGACGAAAACGTGGCTGGCGGAACGGTGACGGACGCGCGGGTATCGGTGAGCGATGTCAAGCTCGGAAAGGGAATCGACGCCAACAGGAACATCACCGATGAGACCGACGATTTCGCGCCGACGGATCAGATCTACGTGGCCGTCGAAACAGCCGGCTCCGCTCCGAATGCGACGCTTACCGCACGCTGGACGTACGAGGACGGTCAGATAGTCGACGAGACGACCGAGAACCTGTCGCCGACCGGTCCCTCATTCACCGAGTTCCACATCGGCCAGGCAACTGGTCTTCCGAGTGGCGACTACAAGGTGACAATCCTGCTCAATGGAACCGAAGTCGAGACGAAGGATTTTAACGTAGACTGATGCCCGCGTCCAACGCGAGCACGCGGGGAACACACTGGCGGGGCGCTCGAGATGTTCGGGTGCCCCGTCGTGCGTCTAATACGGGTCCGCGGGGTTTCCAGTGGCTTCGACCTGGTCTCATTGGCGCCGTGATGAAGCTGTTGCTAGGTGAGCGAAGCAGTGTGCCGCCACCGGAAGGAGACTTCGGGCACCGCTGAATCGCCCGCGGGTCTCGAATCGTCGGGCTTCGGCTTTTCTACCATCGGGGGCCGGTAGGCGGGCCTGCGCAGCGAGTCTCGACTGGCCTGACGGGCCGCGGCCAGCACCGGGGGCAACAGGAAGAGGTCGACGAGCTCGGGGTCATAATGCGTTCCCCGCCCAGCGGCGATGAACTCCCGCGCCACGTTCCGAGGTCCGGCGGCGCGATATCGACGCCGGTGGGTCAGCGCATCGAACACGTCCACGATGGAGACGATTCGGGCCTCGATCGGAATTTGATCTCCCGCCAAACCATCGGGATAGCCCGCACCGTCCCACCTCTCGTGATGTGCTCTAACGCCGGCGGGTAGCTCGGGATAGAAACGGGCCAGCGGAGCAACCACAGACTCGCCCCGTGCGGGATGCGTGCGAATCGTTCGCCGTTCGGCGCTCGTCAGGCGATCGCCCTCGTGCACGATGTCGAACAGGGCCTGATGGATCTTGCCGATGTCGTGGAAGAGCGCCACCCGCTCCACGCGCATCAGCAGCCTGGAATCCCCGTCAGCGAACTCGGCGAGTGTGCGCGCCGCGGCGGCCACACGGCGAGCATGCCTGCCCGTATCCGGATCGTTGGCATCGATGGCATTGAGCAGTGACTCGAGGGCCGCGGCTGCAAGGCGCTCTGCCGTGCGCTGCCGCCACGGCTTGGAATCCAGGGGCTGCAATTCCTTCATGATCTTTGGCTATTCCCCTCCAATCTGCATCGCCCCTCGGTCGGTTAATGCGCAGGGGCGTAGCGTGTTTTGGTTGGATGATTGTTGAGATATTCAGACGCGCGGACGCACGCGAACAGCAATCTCGTGTCAACACGCCATCTGAAGGATACTCGCTGCAGCTACTACTCGTCGCTCAATCTGTAACGTTGATTCTAGATTGCAAGCAAATTGTTGTTAAGGCACTCGAAGTTGTGGTATCGTACTGTCCGGCTCGGCAGGTAGCGAACAAGTCAGGTGCCGGACACTTAGCCCATGAGACTGGCGCCCGCCTCGCTCGGAGCGGCGCGAACATCGCATGAGTGCTGCAATTCCATGCATCGATCGAGTACGCCCACATGATCTCACCGACAATCCAAACCGATCGGCTGCCGTGGCGGAGGTGATTCGAGCCGCCGCCGCGGCGTTCGGTGTTTTCACCATCGTCGCTACGGCGCTCCCGGTGCTGTTTCCGCGAGCCAAAGCCTGGTGGATCCGCGTTTTCGATTTTCCGCGGGTGCAGTTAGCCGTGCTGGGTGCCATTGCTTGTGGCATGGCGGTATTCCTATCCGGGTCGTTCGATTGGCCGTGGGTGGCGCTGCCAGCGCTCACCGGAGTGGCGGTACTGTATCAGATCGCGCGCATATGGCGGTACACGCCACTGGCGCCTCGTGAGGTCGAGCGCAGTCGTAGCTCGGAGCCGGGGAGGCGTATTTCCCTGGTCCTCACCAATGTCCTGCAGGATAATCGTAATGCGGCTCGTGTAGTTCAGGCTGTTCGCGAGGCGGACCCCACGATAGTCCTTTGCGTGGAGACCGATGACTGGTGGGCACAGCAGCTCGACGTGCTCACGGAGAGCCACCCCCATTCAATCCGGTGCCCGCTGCCC
>JBPCLX010000237.1:0-5018 GCA_051002815.1 Gemmatimonadaceae bacterium | reverse complement strand
TGTTGTGCGCGCGCCCCGGTGGGGGCGAACGCGCGGTGGTCATGGACTTCGGTCTGGCCAAGCAGCACCGTTCCGACGCTGCCAGCGAGAAGTTGACGGCTACCGGCGTGGTGCTCGGCACGCCGGAATTCATGAGTCCAGAGCAGTTACGCGGCAAGCCACTAGATGTGCGCACCGACATCTATTCGATGTCGATAATGGCGTTCGAAATGTTGACCGGCGCGCTGCCGTTCCCGGGACGCACCAAGCAGGACATGATGCTGGCCCGGCTGCAGGGCGATCCGCAGAAACTGCGGAACGTTCGGCCCGAGCTCGGTTTTCCGAATGCGCTCGAAGAGGTACTGGCCAAGGGAATGGCTCGCGACCGCAACAGGCGTTACCGGACGGCACCGGAGTTCACGACCGCTTACGCCGAGGCGGCGACCGGAGCGCCTGCACCGGACGACGCCGGCGGAGGAGGTGGGTCGTGGTGGCAGAAGTTGTTCGGCAGGTGAGGACGCGTGCGGGATCGGTCGCCGTGGCGTTTGCGCTGCTAGCGGCGTGCGGTGGAGATGGCGCTAATCGAAGTGCGGAAGGTGATACCGCCGTCACGATGTCAGACGACACTTCTGCCCCAGCTGTCTCGTCAGGCACGAGCCGCGTGAGAATGATCGAGGTGAATCGCGGCTCGAGCGGAATGGCTGCCCAGGTACGATGGGCGCTGTCGGCGGATCGGCGCGCGATCATGGTAGTCGAGGATCCGGCTAGCGTGGAGAACGAGCCGTTCCCCAATGGATTCGTGCTGGCGCGCGAGACGGCCGCCGGAGTCGAGGCGGTGCAGGTCGATTCGGTGTGGGACGCGTCGCCATCTCCAGACTGGTCAGCGGCGGCATTTGGACGTGCCCACCGCGTGAGCGCTGGAGAGCGCGACAGCCTGACGACTGCACAGTGGGATTCACTGGCACGGGCCGCTTCAATGCCTATCGCCGATGTGCGCCGCGGTGCGTTTCCGGCGAGCGGGATGGCGGTCATCATCGGGCTCTCACAGCCTGGAATCGTCCGGCTGCCTGACGGTACACCGCGAGTCTGGCCGGTAGCCGCGGGCTGGCGGGTGGCATGGAGCCGTGATGGTGAACGGATCGCCGCCGGAACGCCGCCCACTCCGCGGGTGAGCGACGATGCCGACTCGCCTCGCTGGGTCGTGATCGATACGGCTAGTGGCATGCCGCGCAGCGAGCTGCCGGCCGACTTTCAGCGCTATGTGCCGGACTGGGTGCAAGGACCGCTCATCGACATCTCGGTTGATCACGACACTGCGCAGCGTGTTTCGCTGCAGATCGATGGCGGGACGGTGGAGAGCAGTGGGAATCGGATCACGAGAAACGGCGTGGAAGTAGGAGCTGGGATAGCCTACGCCGCCACACGGAGCGGACGGGTGATAGTGGCACTCGCTCCCGATCCGAACGCCGGGGAATACGAGCCCAGGGAGCGACTGGTTGTCTATATCGTGGAGCCGTAGCGGCGGGCGGGCCGCCGCGGCGATGTTCGCCGCCATGTGCCTGGCGAGCAGCCTGGCGGCCCAACCGAATCGTGCCACCCACACGTATCGTCCGGCGCTCGATGCTGAGCATTACGACCTGACGATCGTGCTGCCGGACACGGGCGCGCGGATCGCCGCACGGGCGAGGATCGACCTGCGATTGGCGCCGGGCACCGACACGGTGGTGCTCGATCTGCTGGACCTTGCTGTCGATAGTGTGGCGGTGAACGGGCGCATGGCACCGTATTCCCGCGACTCGGCAACGGTACGCATCGCCGTGCCCGGCGGTGTCGGGGACTCGATCCAGACCACGGTCTGGTACGGCGGGGTCGTGCGGGACGGGCTCATCGTCCGCCTCGATTCCGCCACCGGACGCTGGACCGCGTTCGGCGACAACTGGCCCAATCGGGCGCGGCACTGGATTCCGAGCGTGGATCACCCCAGCGACAAGGCAACGGTCACCTGGACGGTCGAGGCACCGAGCACGCGCACGGTGATCGCGAATGGAGTACTCGTCGAGGAGACTCCGCTCACCGCGCCGGCCGGGCGCACTCGCACGGTGTGGAGCGAAGGAAAGCCGATTCCCACCTATCTCATGGTCATCGGTGCCGCCAGAATGGCCATGCTGTCGTTAGGACAGACGGCCTGTGGACTGGCCCAGCAGCCCGGGTGCGTGCCGCAGTCCGTGTACGTGAGTCCGGAGTTGCGCGATTACGTCCCCGGCCCGTTTGCCGACGCCGCCGCGATGGTCGCCTTTTTCAGTCGCACTGTCGGTCCCTATCCTTACGAGAAGCTGGCGCACGTGCAGAGTGCCACGCGCTTCGGCGGCATGGAGAACGCCACCGCCATCTTCTACAGCGATGGGGCGTTCCGGCGCCGCAGCGTAGGCACGAATCTGATCGCCCACGAGACCGCGCATCAGTGGTTCGGCAACGCCGTGACCGAGCGCGAATGGGCCCACCTGTGGCTGAGCGAGGGCTTTGCCACCTACTTCGCCGCCCTGTGGACCGAGCACGCGCACGGCGACTCTGCCATGCGGGCGGCGATGCAGACCATGCGGGCGGGGATAATCGAATCGCAGACCACCGCGGAACGCCCGGTGATCGATACGGCGCAGACCAACCTGATGGCGTTGCTCAATTCCAACAGCTATCAGAAAGGTGGCTTCACCCTGCACATGCTTCGCGCCGTGGTAGGGGATTCCGCCTTCTTTCAGGCCATCCGTGCGTACTATGCAGCCCACGTGCACGAAACGGCGCTCACCGATGACTTTGCCCGCGCCGCCGAGCAGGCTCACGGCCAGCCGCTCGGCTGGTTCTTCGATCAGTGGCTGCGCCGCCCGGGGTATGCGGAGGTGAGCACCAGCTGGCGTTACGATGCCTCCGCGGGCCGCGTCATACTCCAGGTACGGCAGGGAGGCCGCTGGCCGCCGTATCGCTTTCCGCTCGCCGTGGTGCTGCGTGACTCGAGCGGCACGGAACGTCGGGTGACGGTGGAGGTCGGTGCCGATCGGGAGCAGCGCCTTACGCTGCCGTTGGCGCTGGACCGGGCGCCGGCGGCACTCCTGATCGATCCTGATGCTCAGCTTCTCGCCACGTTCACGACCCATTGATGCTCGCTGCCTGACGCTGGTTCTGGCTGCGCTGCTCTGTGCATCCTCCAGCACTCCGGCCGCCGCGCAGGGTCCGGTGCAGCGCGCGGACGAGCTTCTCCGTGACGGCCGCCTCATGTCGGCCGAGTCTCTCTACTATGCCGCGGTGAGCCTGACGCCGCGCGACCCGAAGGCACGCCACGCGCTCGGCCGCTATCTGGTGTCGCGCGGCCGGTTGCGGATCGGAGCCACATTGATCGAAGAGGCACGCTTCTTCGGTGGAGACGTGCGGGTCGCGGCCGAGGCACTTGCTCCCCTGTATGCGGCAATGCACGACTACCGGGCCCTGGCCGCGCTCCCATCCACGCCGCTCAACTCCGCCGAGCGGCAACGAGTGATCTGGCTGCGCGACAATCCTCCGGCTCTGGCCGGCGCCGACTCAGCTGTCGTCAGGTTGCATGCCGGCGGCGGCAGTGTCCTTGGACGCATTCCGGTGGTGATTGCCGGCGAACAGATAGTTGCGGCTATCGACCCCACGGTGCGCGGACTCGTCGTCGATACCGCATGGATGAGCCGGACAGGGATGCGCCGGTTCCCGGTTGCGCCGGGTGGAGATGTACGGAAGACGCCACTGGTCGCGCTCGAACTGAAGGTAGGCGGTTTGATACTGCGGAACGTGCCGGCCAGCATCGGGGCGAGCCCCGGCGTGACGATCGGACTCGATGTTCTCGGGCAGTTGACTCCGACCTTCGACGCAGCCGCCGAGATGCTCGTCGTCAGGCGGGCACGCCGCGTGCCGCGCGGCCGCGGCGAGCAGTTGCCGACCGTGATGCAGTCAAACGGATGGATGCTCGCTACCGGCGACCGACTTCTCACGCTGCACGGCACCGAGGCTCGTGCGATCCTGGACGGCCGCCGATGGACCCTGGATGCGCGCCGGGGAATCCTGACAGTGGAGCGGTAGGGGGCCCCGCGCCTCCGGCAGAGTTTGCAAGCGAGGCGGGAAACTTGCGACAGTGCGCGACCATTGAGCAATCGCTCATATGCGCCTTTCGGTTTTCTGCGGCCGCTACAAAACCATGTCAGACAATGAAATTCCTGCGTCAGATGACGCCTGGCGTCATCACCTGATCGAGGATCACGCACGCGTCGTCCAGATTCTCCGCGACAGCAAGCGGATTGCCGTGCTGGGGATCAAGACAGACGAGTCGGGGCAGCCGGCCTACTACGTGCCCGCCGACGCGCAGCGCCGTGGATACCAGATCATTCCGGTTCCGGTTTACTATCCTGACGTGACCGAGATCCTTGGCGAGAAGGTTTACCGGTCATTGGCGGAGATCCCGGTGCCGGTTGACATGGTGAACGTCTTTCGCAGGCCACGCGACATCCCCGCACATGTCGACGACATTCTCGCCGCAAAGCCCAAGGTCGTCTGGTTCCAGCTCGGTATTCGCAACGACGAAGCGGCCGAAAGGTTGGCTCGCGCAGGAATAGACGTTGTGCAGGACCGATGCTTGTCGATCGAGTTCGGAAGAGCAGGAAATAGGAAATAGGAAATAGGAAATAGGAGATAGGAAGTAGGAAATAGGGGGTTTCCCGGGGTTACAGTGGTAGTCGAACTGCGGACTCGCGACAGGCATCGTTGCGGCAGAACGTCCCGCACTTTAACGCGGAGGGCGCGGAGGTTACGCGGAGGGCGCGAAGGAATACCTTAGCGACCAACTCCTTCTTCGTTGACGTTGAGCCACCGCGTGAGCAGGGTTGCTGATCAACTTAAAAACTGGTTCATCGCGGATTTGAGTGCACCAGATTCGCGAGATGGAAAGACCAACCCTTCCTGTCACGGTGCGTGCCAGTACTCCCGGTGTCGAAGTCTCGCCCTCTCTGACATCAAGGTCGAAGGGTGCG
>JBPCLX010000236.1:0-2667 GCA_051002815.1 Gemmatimonadaceae bacterium | reverse complement strand
GACCAGGTCGCGCGCTGGGTGGCCACCGACGCGGCCCTCACGCGCGGCACAAGCGAATGGAAGTAAGGCAAGTGGATCGCTCAGAAGAAACTCGCGAGTTCGGGGCGGCGCAAACTAGATGCTTCTCGTGGAGTGTCGAGTGGGCGTCCTTGAGATGCCGGTCTCCGCTGTCAGCGTCACTTCGTACGACGTAACGCGTTTTTTTACCGCGAAGTTCGCGGAGGTTACGCGGAGGTCGCGGAGGGATTTCGAGCAGTAGCAGTACAAGCAGGAACTGAAGCCACCCGGAAGCTGTTCCCAACGCCTATTTACTTTTCCAAGGCCGAATACCGGATTCCCCATTCGAAACCTCCGCGTTCTTCGCGAAACCTTCGCGACCTTCGCGGTAAATACGGAATCACCACGGCATCAATGCTTAGTGACCCACACCAAATCCTTGAGGCGCAGGTGACTTGCATCGCTGGAGTAAGCCGATCGGGGTCGCTAGGAATTAGCAGCGTTGATGAGCCGATAGAGTTCCAAGCGATATGCGAAGCGAACGTCCAAGGCTTCTAATAGAAACCTTTCGGCGTCTGACCGGTCTTTGTCCATGTGTGCCGAAACCGTGACTGGGTGGGGGAAAACAAGTTGAGCTTTCGTGGTTTGATGGTGAGTGTCTCCGGCATCCGGGGACGGGTCGGCGAGGGGCTGACCCCGGAAATCATTGGCCGCTACGCTGCCGGATTCGGCGCATGGGTGCGAACTCGCGGCCAGCGTACCGTAGTCGTCGGTCGCGATTCCCGCGTGTCGGGACCGATGTTTCACCGGGTCGTTGTCTCTGCGCTGCAGTCGGTCGGCATCGACGTGCTCGACGTTGGCATGGCCCCGACGCCGACGATCCAGCTGGCAGTCGAGCATCACCATGCCGGCGGCGGTCTTGCGATTACGGCGAGCCACAACCCTGTCGAGTGGAACGCGCTCAAGTTCATCGGTCCTGGCGGGCTCTTTCTCGATGCCGACGACGGCGCCGCAATGCGGGCGATAGCAGACGGCGACATTCCGCGCGCGCAGTGGAGCGAGCTGGGGAAGATCACGCTGGATGAAGAGGCCATTCCGCGACACCTGAACACGGTGTTGTCGCTGCCGTTCATCGAAATCGAGCGGCTGCGGCGCCGGCGGTTCAAGGTCGCCCTCGACTGTGTCCACGGCGCGGGATCGGTGATCATGCCGGCCCTGCTCGAGGCACTTGGCTGCGAGATGGTGGCGATCGGTCTGGAGGCGGACGGACGCTTCCCCCACCCCCCTGAACCGGTGCCCGAAAATCTCGGAGATCTGGAACGCCTTGTGCGTGAGACGGGCGCGGACATCGGGCTTGCCACGGACCCGGATGTGGACCGATTGGCGATCGTTTCGGACGCGGGCGTGGCGATAGGTGAGGATTACACGTTGGCGCTGGCCGCTCGTCTGGTGCTGCGGCACCGGCCAGGTCCCGTGGTTGCGAACCTTTCCACCAGCCGAATCCTCGATGACGTGGCGGGGGAGGCCGGACGACAGGTAATTCGAGCTCCGGTCGGCGAAGTGAATGTGGCGCTGCGCATGCGGCGAGAGGGTGCGGCGATTGGTGGGGAGGGGAACGGAGGGGTCATTCTCTCCGAGGTCCATCTGGGGCGTGATGCCCCCGTAGGTGTGGCGCTGGTGCTGCAAATGTTGCTCGAGAGCGGTGAACCGCTTTCCAAAGTGATCGACAGGTATCCGAAGTACCACATCGTGAAGGACAAACTGGAACGGCCCGACGCGCCTCTGGACTCAGTGTACGCGGCGCTCAGGGCGGAATTTCCGGAAGCGGAGGTAGATGTGCAGGATGGACTTCGGCTGGCGTGGCCGGACCGCTGGGTGCACGTGAGGCCCTCGGGAACGGAGCCAATCGTGCGCGTCATCGCCGAGGCGCCATCGGAGCAGCAAGCGCGCGAGCTGGTGACGCGGTCGCGAACCCCGCTCGAAGCGCTTCGTTAGACAGCCAGATCACCACTAAACTCACAATGTGCGGAATCATCGGATACGTTGGTCCTCGTGCGGCTAGCCCGCTGCTCATCGAGGGACTGAAGCGATTGGAGTACCGGGGATACGACTCGGCCGGCGTCGCGATCATGAATGGCCGGGGCGTGGAAACGCGTAAGGCGGCCGGAAAGATCATCGAGCTCGAGACTGTCGTCGAAGCTGATCCTGTGAGCGGCACGCTTGGCATTGCGCATACGCGCTGGGCCACCCACGGCGTTCCCAACCACTGCAACGCCCACCCCCACATGTGCTGCGACGGAACGATCGCGGTCGTGCATAACGGCATCATCGAGAACGCGTCGGCGCTGCGCCGTGCGCTCATCGAAGCCGGCCACTCCTTCCGTTCCGATACGGATACCGAGGTGCTAGCGCATCTGATCGAGGAATATTACGACGGCAACCTCGAGGAAGCGGTCACGGCGGCGCTCCGCTCTGTCGAAGGGACGTACGGCATTGCCGTCGTGACGAGCGAGGAGCGCGACAAGATCGTCGCCGCGCGCAAGGGGAGCCCTTTGCTGATCGGTCTGGGGGATGGTGAGTACTTCGTTGCCAGCGACGTCTCGGCGATTCTGGCGCACACTCGTGAGGTTGTCTATCTGGACGACGGCGATCTCGCCGTGCTGGAGCGCA
>JBPCLX010000235.1:0-3649 GCA_051002815.1 Gemmatimonadaceae bacterium | reverse complement strand
GAGCGCCTCACGCCAATCGATCGTCGGCGCAACCTCTTCATCTGCGGATGCGAGTGCCGCGGCGGCGCGAGAGACTACCGGTTCGCCAAGCTCGCGCGGCAGCGCGAGCCCGAAGTCCAGTTCGGCGCGCCTGCACAGGCGCTCTTCACGCGCAATGTTCCGCGAGGCGTCCGCCAGCCCGCGGCGATCCACCCTCGCGTGCATCCCCTCGTGCAGTATGGATGCCGCCACCGGTGCCGCGGTGATGTCCCGGCGCGCCAGAAAAGTCAGTTCCGTCAGGCAGGTACGCTCCGCCGGGAAGTACGCTCCCCGGCAGGGAAACCGCTCGATTCGGAAGCTGCGCAGATCGCGCATGAGGTGCCGAAGTCTCCACGGTTGATAGCTCTCGATGAGCGCGAGTGCTTCATCCAGCCGCGCCAGCACATCCGCGGTTGAAATGTCCGGCCGCGTATTGTCGACCTCGACCGTAAAACCCCGAAGTAAATAGGTCTCCATCTTCCCGCTCCACGTGTGATCTATCGCTCGCGCGCCGTGAGACTGCCCCTGGATCCGCTCGGAACGCAGTTCGTTCAAGCTAGCGTTGTGGCTCCACGCCCGGGCGAGCGCCCGCGGCCGGCCGGCTGTCTTTGCCCGCTCTACCGGCTGGGCTACCTTTCCTTCAGGCGGCCGCCGCGAGGCGCATCTGCCAGAATTGCATCAACCGCGAAAACACTACCATGCCCGACAAATCCGCCACGACTCCAGTAATCATCTCGGCTGCCCGTACACCGATCGGTCGCTTTCTCGGCGCTCTGGCGCCCGTTTCCGCTCCCGACCTGGGTGCCATCGCAATTCGCGCGGCGGTAGAGCGCGCGGGGATCGATCCCGGCGAGGTCGAAGAAGTAATCATGGGGAACGTCGTGCAGGGTGGTGTAGGCCAGGCCCCGGCGCGGCAAGCGATGATCCGCGCCGGAATTCCGGCGACCACATCGGCGGTCACCATCAACAAGGTCTGTGGATCCGGGCTCAAGGCCGTGATGCTTGCCGCCCAGGCCATCAAGGCAGGTGACGCACAGGTGATCGTTGCCGGCGGCCAGGAATCGATGTCCAACGCGCCCTACTACCTGTACGGAATGCGGAACGGCGTAAAGCTGGGCGACCAGCAGCTGGTCGATGGAGTGATTCGCGATGGGCTCTGGTGCTCCTTCTGCGACGTCCACATGGGCAGCCACGCCGAGTATACGGCGCGCAAGGCGAAAGTGACGCGTGAGATGCAGGACGAGTTCGCCGTGCAGAGTCATCGTAAGGCAGTGGCGGCACAGGAGTCAGGGAAGTTCGAGGAGGAGATCGTTCCAGTTGAAATCGCCGGCCGCAAGGGCGCCGTGCGAGTGAGCGCCGACGAAGGGCCGCGCAAGGACAGCTCGCTGGAATCCCTGGGGAAGCTGCGTCCGGCGTTCGGCGGCAATGGGGGCGGTGATTCCGCCGAAGAACTGTCGGTGACCGCCGGCAACGCATCGTCGCTTAACGATGGCGGTTCGGCGCTGGTGGTCACTTCCGAGGCCTACGCCCGCGCGCACGGCCTGACGATACTGGCGCGGGTAAACGCATACGCCACGGGTGCCGTAGAGCCGCAGGATCTGTTCTTCGCACCGGTGACGGCGGTTCGCAACCTGATGAGCAAGCAGAAGACGACGATCGGCAGCTACGACCTGATCGAGGCCAACGAGGCGTTCGCCTCGCAGGCGCTGGCCGACGGTCGGGAGCTGGACTGGGACTGGGACCGCGTGAACGTGCATGGAGGCGCGATAGCGCTTGGACACCCGATCGGCGCGAGCGGCGCCCGTGTGCTGACCACGCTTCTCTACGCCATGCGTGACCGCGATGCGGCGACCGGGCTGGCTACGCTCTGTCTGGGTGGCGGCGATGCCGTGGCGCTTTCGGTGGAGCGGATGAACTGATGTCCCCCGGGGCGCCGCCGTCCAGGGATCTGCGGCGCCCGGCGCAATGACGGTCCGCGACCTGTTCTACACCGCCGGAGGAACACTTCGCGCACCTTGGCGGTTGGCCGGATTTGTGCTTGTCGCGGTAGCGGTAATGGCGCTGGCGATGATGATGCTCGGCGCGTTCCGGATCCGGTCTCTGGAGATGTTGATGTTGTGGCAGGCCGTCGCGGCCCTCATTGCCTTGACGGTGGCGCATTTCTTCATGGTGCGCGTCGTTGATGATCTGCCGTGGCGTGCGGTGTGGATGGATGGCCGGGCTCTCGAGCCCCGAACGTTAGGATGGGCGGTGGTGGTTGGCGGGGCGGCGGTTGCCATTCCGGCACTGGCGCTGCTTGGTGCGGGGTGGCTCGATGCCATGGATGCTCCCGGTACGGCGGGCGATGCGGTGCGCTACGCGTTCCTGATGCTGGTGGTGCTGCTTCCGGCCGCGGCCTATGAGGAATTGCTCTTTCGCGGTTATCCGATGCGGGTTCTGCAGGATGCGCTAGGCGCGTGGCCGGCTGTGCTCATCACCGCGGTGCTGTTCGGCGTTGCGCACGCCGCCAATCTGGGGACCGTCGATCCGCTGGCGCTGGCGGTGGTTACGCTGGCGGGTGCATTTCTCGGGTGGATCGTGCTGGTAACGGGGAGCCTCTACGCGGGGATCGCCGCGCATCTGGCGTGGAACGCGGTTCTCGTCGTGGGGCTGCACACGGAGGTGAGTGGCGCTCAGCTAGGGGCGGCGCCTGTCTACCGGGTGGTGGATTCGGGGCCGGACTGGGCGACCGGTGGCCCGTGGGGACCTGAAGGCGGGTTGGCGGCGGCCGTGGGCCTGGGCGCCGCGTTGATGCTGACTTTGGCGCGGCGCGGCAGCCGTGAGGAGCGTTAGGAATGGATCGCGTGGCGGTGATCGGGGCGGGCCAGATGGGGAACGGGATAGCGCACGTGTTCGGGGCGAGCGGATTCGACGTGGTGATGATCGACATTTCCCAGGACGCGCTCGATCGCGGCCGCGCGACTATCGAGAAGAATCTTGCCCGCCAGGTGCAGAAGGGTACACTCGAATCCGCGGAGCGTGATGCCGCGCTCGGCCGCATCACCGCCACGGTTGAGCGCAGCGCGCTTCGCGACCGGACGGTCATCATAGAAGCGGCGTCGGAAAATGCCGCTCTCAAGTTCGACCTGTTCGCCGAACTGGATGAGCTCGCGCCTGACGACGCCATTCTCGCGACCAACACGAGTTCCATTTCGATCACCGAGATCGGCGCGCGCACAAAGCGGCCGGAGCAGGTGATCGGCATGCATTTCATGAATCCGGTGCCGGTTATGAAGCTGGTGGAGGTGATAAGAGGGCTGGCGACAACCGATGAGACTACACGGCGCACCCTGGAGCTCGCGCGGGCCGTGGGCAAGACCGCTGTGGAGGTCAACGACTATCCCGGCTTCGTTTCCAATCGAATCCTGATGCCGATGATCAACGAGGCGGTCTACTGCCTGATGGAAGGCGTCGGGACGCCGGAGGCGATCGACACGGTCATGAAGCTCGGCATGAACCATCCGATGGGCCCACTGGCGCTCGCCGATCTGATTGGCCTCGATACCTGCCTTGCGATTCTCGAGGTGCTGCAGCAGGGGCTCGGCGATCCGAAGTATCGTCCCTGTCCACTGCTGCGGAAATACGTTGCGGC
>JBPCLX010000234.1:0-3570 GCA_051002815.1 Gemmatimonadaceae bacterium | reverse complement strand
GGGAAACTGCGTGCGAATCAGATGCGTGAGCGCGAGGGCGACCTTCTTGGCGGGAGTAAACCGGTCTTCGCCGTAAAGAATCATCGAATGGGAGCAGTCGAGCATCAACACCGTCGCGCAGGACGAGCGGTACTCTGCCTGACGAACCATCAGGTCCGAGTAATCCAGATCGAGCGGGACATCGAACGATCCGGTCCGCATGAGTGCGTGCCGCAGCGTGTCCGGTCCATCGAGGTTGAGGGTGTCGCCGAATTCGTACGGCCGGCTCCACGAATCCGCCTCGACGCCGGTGGAGAGGTATGGCGTGTCGTGACTGCCGAAGCTGCTCTTTCCTAACGACCCGAGGAGGTGCCGAAGGGCGCGGTAGCCGAGGAAATCGAGCCCCTTTTCCGTGAGCTTGAACTGGACATCCCGTGACGCGGCGCGGGCGAGGCCGCCCGGGCCGGTGACACCCTGGTGACTCTCCGGGATCTGCGGAGGCGCCTCCATGCGCAGGAACCCCTCACTTATCAAGCGCTGCACGATCTCGTCGAGCAATTGCGAGAGCCTGGCCTCGGAGGCCTCGTCGCCTTCGCCGCGCATGGCCTGGAGCATCTCGGGGGTGAACTGTCCGCTTTCGACCAGCGCCTTGAAGATCGCTTCACGCAGCGCGTCCATCGACTGATCGGCATCATCGCCGAAATCGCCCCAATACGGATGGTATCCTTCGCCGCCGGCGAATCCGGATTGGAGCAGGAAGTCGGAGAGCTGATCGAGCAGCGCCTGGAGATCGATGGCATCGGCCATCTCCGGGCTGAAGCGCTGGTACTTGTGCGAGCGCATGGCAATCCCTTGCGACGAGGTTCGTCGACTGACGAGCTTAGGCCGCGGCGCGCGCGCCGCTTTCAAAACCTAGAATGGCGCGCGGCGCCGCGCACCGCGAACCCTTGGAGAATGACACATACCGCCGGGGAAGCCGTGGCAACGCCTGCTGCACCGGCTCAGCCCCGGCCGGCCTCGCGTTCGCTCAACGCCTTCCGCGCCCTTCAGCGGCACCGGAACTTCCGCCTCTTTTGGGTGGGGCAGACGGTCTCGCTGATTGGTACGTGGATGCAGATGGTGGCGCAGGGGTGGCTCGCGCTCCAGCTGAGCAACGATCCGTTCATCGTCGGCCTGGTCGCCGCGTCCGGCGCGCTTCCCGTCGCGCTGTTTTCGCTCCTCGGCGGCGTGATCGCCGACCGGTACGACAAGCTCAAGCTGGTGATCGTCGCGCAGACGCTGCTGGCGGTGCAGGCGTCGGCATTCTGGCTGATGGTCGTGTCGGGCAACATCAGCATCGCATGGGTGGTTTCACTCGCGCTGTTCGGAGGTCTGATCAACGCATTCGAGATTCCGGCGCGGCAGTCGCTCATCATTGAGCTGGTTGGGCGCGAGGACCTTCTCGATGCGATCGCGCTCAACTCGACAGGCTTCAATCTCGCACGAATTCTGGGGCCGATGGCGGGGGGACTGCTGATCGCCAATTTCGGGCTGGCGTCGGTGTTCGGCGTGAATGCGGTGAGTTATGCGGCGGTGCTGGCTGGACTGCTCATGATTCGTCTACCGCCAAGGGCTTTGCGCAACGCGACAGGCAGCTCGCCGATGGCGGGGCTGATTGAGGGGCTGCGCTACGTGCGGCGAACCCGCGAAGTGTGGATTCTCATGCGGCTGATTGCCGTCTACTCGATTTTCGGCGCGCCGTATCTGGCGCTCATGCCGGTGATCGCGCGCGACACGTTGGGCGGCGATGCGCGGACGTATGGCTGGCTGCTCGGCGCGGTGGGGTGCGGCGCCATACTCGGCGGGCTGGTGCTTGCATTCGTCGCGCGCCGCGCGGGACGCGGGCGCGTCCTGACCGCCGGCGCGCTCGGATTCTCGGTGCTCGTGCTTGCGTTTTCACTCTCGCGGTCGCTCATGCTGTCGGTAGTGCTATTGCTGTTCGTCGGCTTTACCATGGTCCTGACGAATGCCATCTCGAACGGCCTGCTGCAGACGATGGTGCCTGATGCATTACGCGGACGGGTGATGGCGGCTTACGCGTGGATCTTCGTTGGTGTGGGTCCAGTGCTGGGGCCTTATATGGTGGGAGGGTTGGCGAACCGGATCGGCACTCCGCAGGCGATCGGTGCCAGTGCGGCGGTGACGTTGGTGTACGGGTTGTGGGCGTTCGGTCGATACCGGGTATTGCGGCGGATGTGAAGGGATGAAAATTTTGCCGTAGCACGAACAGTCCGACGTGCCACTGCCGATGTACGGTACCCGATTTGCGGCTTCGTCCTTCACTCGCGCCGCCGGCGCCCAATCCTGGAGCAGACCCGATGCACGACCATCCAGTCACTGGCTCGGTACCGACCCGCACGCTCGGCCGTACCGGACAGCAGGTCTCGGCCATCGGGCTCGGCGGGTGGCACCTTGGCTTCGAGTACATGGACGAAGCGCTGAGCATTCGGATCATCCGCCATGCAATCGACGCGGGCATCACCTTCATGGACAACTGCTGGGACTATAACGACGGGGCCAGCGAGGTCCGGATGGGGAAGGCCCTTCGTGATGGGTACCGGAGCAGGGCGTTCCTGATGACGAAGATCGACGGGCGATCCAGGCGCGAGGCGGCAAAGCAGCTCGACGAGTCCCTCCGCCGCCTCCAGACCGACTGCATCGATCTCGTGCAGCATCACGAGATCATCCGCTTCGAGGACCCGCATCGAATCTTCGATCCGGAAGGCGCCAATGCCGCGCTCGTGGAGGCGCGTCAGGCAGGTAAGCTTCGCTACATCGGCTTTACCGGACACAAGGACCCGCGAATCCACCTGTACATGCTCGCGGCCGCGACGGAGCAGCGCTTCACCTTCGATGCCGTCCAAATGCCGCTCAACGTCATGGACGCGCACTACCGCAGCTTCGAGAAGCTCGTACTCCCAGAGCTCGTCAGGCAGAACGTTGGCGTCCTCGGCATGAAAAGCCTGGCCAACGGGCACATTCTGAAGTCCGGCACGGTAACGGCGACGGAGTGTCTCCACTATGCGATGGGGCTACCGACATCGGTCGTGATCACGGGGTGCGAGTCGATGCGGGATCTCGAGCAGGCGATAGAGGCGGCGCGGACCTTCCGCCCGATGAGCGACGCCGAGACTGAGGCCCTCCTTTCGAAGACGGCGACAGTTGCGCAGAACGGCGAGTTCGAGTTGTTCAAGACGACGTCTGTGTACGATGGCACCGCCAAAAATCCGCACTGGCTTGGTGACGAACCTGAACGGATACAGTCGGTGATGCAGGGCTGAGAAATCGGCTGGAGGGAATTGCTCCAGTCTGACACAGGGTCCCCGGCGCGTCAGGGTTCGCGCCCGATCGCCCGAAGGCGTCCCCTCGCTTCGCCGTTCGTTGAATCGCGCCGTAGCGCCTCGCGGAACGACTCCGCCGCAGCTGTCGTGTCGCCCCGCATGAGGTAAATGTTTCCGCGCGAGATGTGCAGCGCGGTCGAGCCGGGGAATTGCTCTTCGTTTACGCGCAACAACGCCAACGCCTCCTCGATCCTGCCGGCGCGCGCCGCGC
>JBPCLX010000233.1:0-9197 GCA_051002815.1 Gemmatimonadaceae bacterium | reverse complement strand
CGCGAGCGCCGTTCCCAGTTCGATGAACAGCTCGGGCTGCAGCTCGGCCAGCCAGGGCAGCCACCGGCTCATTCCTCCGGCCAGATAGTGCTCGGTCAATCGATATGTCGTGATCACGTGCGGGAAGCGTGGATCACCGACTGTGGCAAGCTGGTTGCCTGCATGGTTCTCCAGCCACCGCTTGAACACGGGACTGTTCTGCTGCTGCGGATAGAGGGGATTCCGCACCGGCGACTCCACCGGCTCGTAATGCGTCGGCAGCGGGCCGTCAACCAGGCCGCTCGGCACGTACAACCAGCCTTTTCCATCCGCTTTCATGATGAATGCGTCGGTGCCGGACAGTGCGTCCAGTCCGATGGCGTTCGGATCGGCCGGAGCGTTAGGTGCCTTGGTCGCACCGAAATCGGGTACGTCGTACCCCATCCACCGCCTCTCGCTACCGTCCCACCAGACCCACCGTTTGCGCTCGCTCCACGGATCCCCCGCGAGATTGGCCGAGGCGCGATTGTAAAGCACGCGCCGGTTAGCCGGCCACGCCCAACCCCAGCCGAGATGCGCACCCGGATCGCCGGGCGCGTCAGGCTGCTTGGCGGCCGTCAGGTTTCTACCGGGCGCTGGATAGCACCCACAGTAGATCCACGATGCGCAGGTGGTGGATCCGTCATCCTTCAGCGCCGCGAATCCGGGAAGATGCTGTGAGGGATCGGCCGTCTGATAGCCGTTGATCTCGCGCAGGATCTTTAGCGCGCTCGGCTCGCCAGGCGGACTGATCGGCTCGTCAGGCTCGAACTCCCAGGTGAGATGCTGCATTGCCGCATCACGCGCCAGCGCGCTGTCCGCGTACATCGCCTTGAGCCGCTTGCCGAGCTGGTAGTAGAACCACGTGTCGGTGCGGCAGTCGCCAGGCGGATCGGACGCCTTGAAGTGCCACTGGAGCATCCGCTGCGTATTCGTGAAGCTCCCGTCGTACTCGGCGATCTGCGTGGATGGAAAGAAAAACACCTCGGTCTGGTTGTCCTCGACCTTGTGCGTCCCGTCGCGAACTTCGGGTGCTGTGTACCAGTACGTCGCCGACTCGGTGAGCCAGTTGTCCTTCACCACCAGCCAATCCAGCTTGCGCAGTCCCTCCCGTTCCACCAAAGCATTGAGTGACGTCGCCGGATTCTGCCCGACGATGAACCCGCCTTTCAATCGACCCTCGGCGGCGGCGGCGAAGAAAGCCATGTGCGAATGATCGCCGAGGATCTTGGGATGCCAGTCGTAGCCGTAGTCGTTCTCGGCGGTAGCGGCATCACCGTACATCGACTTGAGATACGACACCATGAACTTGGGCATGTTGGCCCAATAGCCGGTCGGCGTAACCTCAGCCTCCATATAGGAGCGCAGCGTACCGTGGCCCTTGAGCGCCGACGGTGCCGACATGTATCCGTGAATGCTGTGGTATAGCGTCGGCACGTCGGTCGAGCCTTGAATCGCCGCATGGCCGCGCAGCGCCATGATGCCGCCGCCGGGTCGCCCGAAGTTGCCTAACAGCAACTGCAACAGCGCCGCGCAGCCAATGATCTGCACCCCGTACGTGTGCTGCGTCCACGCGACGGCATATGCGAAGGCGCTGGTGCGGTCGGGGCCGGAGTTGTCGAGCAGTGATTGCGCCACTTCCATGAACTTCTCGCGCGGCGAACCGCACACCTGTTCCACCATCTCCGGCGTGTAGCGGATGAAATGCCGCCGTAGAATCTGAAACACGCACCGCGGATCCTGCAGCGTCGGATCGCGTAGCTCCGAAGGCTTGCGCAGCGAGCGTACGAGCGCATCCCACCCCTCCGGCGGAACGCTGCTGCCGCCCACGCGACCATCGCCTCCGCTCACTGCTGGCGACTGGTTGCCGGCCGCCTGTTCACCAGACTTCGCCGCCGCCGCTGACGCCCTGCCTTCCATGTTGGCCCCACTTCCCCCCATCCGCGCGTACTGCCACGACGTGTCCTCGTACTCACCGATAAAGCCATTGTACGGCCAGTTCTCCACACCTCCGGTGTACTCCATGAGCCCCGAAAAGACGCCGTTCAGATCCTCGGTATCCTGGAATTCAGGGTCGATGATCGTGGCCGCGTTGGTGTAGTTGACCACGTACTCGCGGAAGAATGGCTCGGTGTTCCACCGCTCGCTGTTGATCACGTGATTGACCAGCGCGCCGAGGAAGGCGATATCACTGCCGGCGCGTAGTGGAACATGCAGATCGCACGTCGCGCTCGTGCGCGTGAACCGCGGATCGATGTGGATGAGCTTCGCGCCGCTCATCTTGGCCTTCATCGGCCAGCGATAGGCGACCGGATGGCACTCCGCCATGTTGGAGCCCATGATGACGAAGCAGTCCGTGTGCTCCAGATTGCGTGGATAGAGCGTCGCCGCACCGCGACCGAGCCGAGTCCCCAGACCGGGGACGCTGGAGCTATGTCATATTCGCGCCTGATTCTCGATGGCGACGATCCCCATCCCCCGCATCAATTTCTGGGCGATATGGTTGAACTCGTTGTCGAGCGTAGCGCCACCCAACGCGAATATCGCCGGCGTCATGTTGACCAGTTTTCCGTCGGGCAGGCGCTCGATGAACGTTTCGTCCCGGCTCGCCCGCGTCAGCTCGGCCACGCGGTCCATCGCCCAATCGAGGTCGACTTCGTCCCATGATTCTGCGCCGGGCTTTCGGTGCAGCACCCGGGTGGGTCGGTTGGGATTCTTGTGGAGCTGGTAGATCGCCGCGCCCTTGGGGCACAGCGTGCCCTCGTTATGAGGGCTCCGCGGATCACCTTCGATGTTGATGATCTCTCCATCCTTGGTATGCACGAGGGTCGCGCACCCCACCGAGCAGAATGGACAGATGCTCGGAACAGTCAGGCTGTCCTTGATCCGGAGTGTCTGCGCCCGCGCCCGTGCCGGCGTCAGATTCAAGCCGAGCCCAACCATTCCACCGACGGCCGTACCAGCAGCACTGGCGGAGGAGAGTCGCAGAAAGCTGCGCCTGGAGACACTCATGGCTCCTGTCCTTCCTTGGAAAAGAATCGCGCAATTCGACCGCAAATCGCGGTCCGGCAGCCTCGGGAATCAGCGAAGCGCGAACGGATTCCGGCCGTCATGGTGAAACTCCTGAGTGCTCCAGTCGCTTCGAGCCTTCATCGGTACACGCTGGCCCGTACAGCACACGCCCCGGCTTCGCGCCCGTGTGAGAACCGTTGGCAATGACGACCGTACCGTTCACCAACACCCACTCGATGCCCCGGGCGAACTCGGTCGGCTGCTCGTAGGTCGCCGCATCGGAGAGCGAGTCCAGATCGAATATGGTGACATCGGCCCACGCTCCCTCGCGGATCACTCCGCGCTCGGACAACCGCATTCTCGTCGCCGGCCACGATGTCATCTTTCGCACGGCTTCCGGCAAGGTGAGAACACCGCGATCCCTCACATAACGAGAAATCACCCGCACGTGATTGCCATAGCTCCGCGGGTGCGGCAGCCCAAGGCCGTCCTGCTGTCCTGGTTCGAGCGCCGCGCCGGCGTCGCTGCCAATGCTCGTCCACGGGAACCGCAATGCCGTCTCGACGTCCTCTTCACTCATCATGTGATAGATAGCCATCACCCGCCCCTGTCCCTGCACGACGAGATCCATCGCCGCATCCGCGGGATCCTTCCCCATCATCGCCGCGATTTCGGTCAGGGTTTTCTGTTCGTACCTGGCATTCCCCGGATTTCGGGCGTTCACCAGCACTACGCCATCCCAACCGCCCGCAGCCTCGACGATGTTCCACCACCCCGGCGAACCAGTCTGGATCTCGCCCTTGAGCCGGGCCCGGATGGCCGGGTCGGCGAGCCGCGCCTTGAGCGAGTCAGTGCCCCCCTCGTGCGCCCACGCTGCGATCGTCGCCTCGAGCCCGGTTCCGCCGGCAGTGTACACGTACATGTCGGCGGCTACATCCACACCACGCGCACGTGCCGAATCGATCGTCGCGCGTACCTGCCCCATTAACGACCCCCAGCCCGGTCGATAGGCGGCCTTCAGGTGGAAGATCTCCACCGGAATTCCCGCCCGCTCGCCGATCTCGATCGCCTCTCGCACCGCGCCGACTACCCCGCTCCCCTCATCACGCATGTGCGTCGCGTAGGTTCCGCCATGCCGCGCGGCCACCTTTGCTATCTCCACCAGCTCATCGGTTGTCGCATAGCTGCCCGGCGGATAGATGAGCGCCGTCGTCATCCCCATCGCGCACGCGCGCATCGCCGAGTCCATCGTCGCGCGCATGCGGTCCAGCTCGTCAGGCGTCGGTGCGCGGTTGGCCCGTCCGAGTACCGGCACTCGTGTCTGCACCTGGCTGAAGTAGGAGCCGAAGTTGATCGAGATGCCGCGTGACTCGAGGGTATCCCAATAGGCGCCGAGCACGCTCGCCGGCACCGGAGTACCACCCTCTCCGCCGATCGCCGTCGTCACGCCCATCTTGAGCTTGTTCTCGGCCAGTCCATTTCGGCGGAGGACCGACCCCGACTGATCCATCATGTCGATCCAGCCCGGGGAGACGTACTTGCCGGCGGCGTCGATCTCGGTGCGGCCGCGGCCGCCGATCTTGCCGATGCGCGCGAACTTTCCGTCGAGAATGGCGACGTCGGCGAGGATCCACGGGTTGCCGGAGCCGTCGAGCACGCGCCCGTTGCGGATCACCACGTCGTAGCGCGCGGAATCGGCCGGCGGCGGCGACTGCGCTCCGGCAAGGGACGCGAACGCGCCGAAAAGGAGCGCGGCGATCCGGAGGCGCAGGCGCCGGCGGGCGGGCACGTGGGGGATGCAGGGAGTCGATTTCATGTGGCGATCTTATCGCGCGCGACGGTTCGCGCAAGCCGCGGCAGCGGTTCGATGCGGCAGCGGAGCGAGTCTTGCCGTGGACGCCGCGCTTCTGCACACTGAACCGGCATTCGCGCCGCCCTGCTGGTGCTACTTCACCCACAGCCCGGCTACCATGCCAACGCGCACACCACCCCGCCGGCCTAACGGCAGCCGACACCGTCTCGGAGCGGTGCAGGCCGCCGTGCTGCTGCTCACCGGAGCGATGCCCGCGCACGGGCAGGCGCCGGTCCGGGTCATGAGCTACAACATTCGGTACGGTACCGCCCCCGACGGAGACCACGTATGGCCGAACCGCCGTGATCACGTCATCACCACACTGCGTGACCACGCGCCGCACCTGCTGGGCGTGCAGGAAGCGCTGCGTGAACAGCTGGACGAGATTGCACCCGCACTGCCGCACCACCGCGAGCTGGGTGTAGCGCGTGAGGACGGAAAGGCAGCTGGAGAGTATTCCGCGCTACTGGTCGACACGGTGCGGTTCCTCGTTCTCGACCACGGCACTTTCTGGTTCTCCGAGACCCCGGAGGTGCCCGGCTCCACGTCGTGGGGCAATCGAATTACGCGGATCAGCACGTGGGCTCGGCTGGAGGATCGGGCGACCCGGGACACCGTGCGCGTCTACAACCTTCATTGGGATCACGAGTCTCAACCGTCGCGCGAGCGAAGCGCCGAGCTTCTGCTCGCACGCCTGGCAAGAGATCGTTCCCCCGGCGACCTTCTCCTGGTACTCGGAGATTTCAACGCCGATGAGGAGAATCGTGCCTATCGCGCGCTGCTGGGCAATGCCGGCACGCCTCTTCGTGATGCATTCCGCGCGGTTCACGCCAATGCGCGTGTGGCTGGCACGTTCAATGCCTTTCGCGGAGATTCCACCGGCGGAATGATCGACCACGTGCTAATCGGAGCCGGATGGCACGTTGCAGATGCCGGAATCGATCGACGGCGGTTCGGCGCGCTGTGGGCGTCCGATCATTTTGCCGTTTGGGCAGTGCTGCGCCGTGAATGACGGCGCGGCGCTTCCCCTTGCATTCCACCTCGCCACGCCTGACGACGTAGTCGGCATCCTTGCCTTACGCTCGGCCGTCGCGCAGGATTTGACGAACCGATTCGGTCGAGGGCACTGGTCGTCCGCTGGCACCGAGAAAGGCGTGCTGAGTGGGATGAAGACCTCGAGGGCGTGCGTTGCGCTGCTCGATGGGGCGATCGTCGGCATGTTGAGGCTATCGACCACGAAGCCTTGGTCGATCGATAACAGCTATTTCACGCCCTGCAACCGGCCACTCTATCTGACGGACTTGGCGGTACATCCGACGGCACAGCATCGCGGAGTAGGCAGGGCGTGCATAGCCGAGAGCCGCCGCATCGGTATCGAGTGGCCCGCAGACGCCATCCGACTCGATGCGTATGGCGGCGACGTCGGGGCCGGGGCTTTCTACAAGCGATGCGGATTCACCGAGATGGGCCGAACGGTCTTTCGCGACACATCACTCATCTACTACCAGATGGAGCTGTGAAGCGATGGCTGACGACGGTTCGTATGGCGGCGCCGCGCCGGCATTGCCTTCTGCGCTCGATCATCTCGTGCTCGGCGTGCATGATCTCCAGGTAGGCATCGACGAGTTCGAGCGCCTGACCGGTGTTCGCCCCCAGTATGGCGGGGCGCATCCGGGGCGCGGAACGCGGAACGCGCTCGCCTCGCTGGGCGGCGAGTGCTATCTCGAGATCCTGGCGCCTAGTGGGGAGCGTCCACTCCGCACCCGGCAACAGAATCCCCGCCAGGCTGCACGCTGGTTGAGCTCAGATTCGAAGACCCCGCGGATGACGAACTGAGGCGGATGTTCCGGCGTCTGGGTATCGCGGCGTCGATCGTACGTGGACCGGAATCCCGCATGCACCTCGGTCTGACATGCCCGAACGGGAACGTGGATATCCCCGCCCACCAGGAATGAATCGATGCCACCTCGTCCACCCACGAAGCTTCGCAAGATGTGCCTGGCGCTCCCTGAGGGGCACGAAGTCGAAGCCTGGGGCGCACCCACTTTCCGTGTGCGAAACAAGATATTCGCGATGTTCGCCAGTGCCTCGAACCATCATGGCGGCGGACGCGACGGCGCTTGGTGCAAGGCCGCGGCTGAGAATCAGCGACTTCTGACTCAATCGGATCCAGGCCGCTACTTCGTCCCCCCGTACGTAGGGCCGAGCGGCTGGATCGGAGTCTGGCTGGACGGAGATCTGGACTGGGATGATGTACGCGACCTGGTGCACGACGGCTATCGCATGATCGCGCCCAAGCGCCTTGTCGCCGAGCTGGATGCGCGTGCCCGCTAGGCGCCAGCCTACGGCTGCGAGCCGGTATCTGCGGATGCCGACGTTTCCAGCATCGTGTGTAGCGCGTTAGGCATCCTGCCCAGCTGGAACAGGTAGCGGGACATGTCGAGCGCCTCGGTGGCGCTTACGCCCAGCGCCGGCATCGTCGTCCCCGGCTCGATCTTCTGCGGATCCATGATCCAGGGCACCAGATTCTTCGGGGTGTTGATCAACTGGCCGGCGATGAAGTGCCGCTCCGCCCACCGCGTTAGCGGCGGGCCGGCGCCGCCACGTGCGTTCTTGACACCCGGAATCACGTGGCAACTCCCGCATCCATAGCTGGCGAGTAGTCGGCGTCCCCGTCCGGCGTCGGCCCTGCGCACCATCTCCCGGTACCCGGGATCCACACTCTGCACCCAGTCCACGGACTCGACGGGAATCCGACCGTCCGCCGCATAGGTCATCGCGCGGTATTCCTCCATCGACAGATCGGTGAGCCGCCGTGAGAACGCCACCAGTGCCCAGATGTCACGCTCTCCACGAGTGGGGCCAAAGGCCGGCATGCCCGCGAGCTTGATCCCGTGGTCGATGATCCAGAACCACTCCGCATCGGTCCACTGTGCCGGTTGTACGTAGAGTAAGGGCGGCGAGGGGTTGATTCCCCATCCCACCTGCTCGCGCCCGACCCCGGGCGCGCCGTGGCATACGACGCATTGCTCCTGATAGATCGAGAAGCCGTGACGAATCAGGTTCGCATCATTCAGTGGAGGCGCGTTGCGGTCCGGCGCGCGGCGGGCGACCGAGTGCTTCTGCAACGTGCCTACCGCCCACTGAAACACCGGCGTGTGCGGCTTGTCCGCGGCCACGTTGTAGACGCCGGAGTACAGAACGACGAGCCCCCCGACTCCACCGAGAAGTCCGAGTGTCACCATCGTCGCAATGATCGTCCGGGTTCTGCTCATGCGTGCACGCTCCGCCGCAGCCGCCCGCTCGTGGCGCACGGGATGTGCCAGCCCGCACGGCCGAGAAGGGGTCCGCTTCTTGCCGCTGAGATCGCGATCGCTCGACGCCCCTCGCGCCGCCGTCGCGGCCGCGCGTTTGCAATTTGGTAATGGTCCCGCACGGAGTTCACGTCAGGCTCAATGCCGGCACTCCACCAGGTCATGTTTCCGGCCGTCCGACTTCCGGTGCCAGGCGACGGGGCGCGGTCCCGCGCCGGCCGGCGGCTCGCATGCCTGACTATCATCGGAACGGCGTCCTGTCACGGCGACCTCCCGCAGTCCGCCCTCGCACCCGCCGGTTCCGACGCCCGGCTCATTCTACAGATGCACTGGGTGCTGACCATCATCGCCACGCTCGTCTGCATCGCCATCATCGGCGGCACGGTGTTCGCGCTGGTGCGGCGCCGGCCCGTGCGAGGCACCCCTCCGCCGCTGCCACTCGCTCCGAGCGTGTTCCAGTCCAGGGATGGCTCCGACTCCACGCCTGACTCCCGCCTGGCTCAAGTCGGCGCGGGAATGGATGAGCCATTCTCGCCCGTGGAGCTCGACGCGTCACTGGGGGATCGCACGGCCGTACGATGGACGCTCGGCGGGGGCGCGGTCTTCCCGGCTGTCGTGCTGGTTGGCCTGTTCTTCTACGTGATGGTGGTACTCGGCGAAATCGACCGCCCAGCTCCGGCAGGCTCGATTACCGTTGAGGTAGTGGGCCGACAATACTGGTGGGAAGTGCATTACTACGACGGTGCGGGCCGGTACCTGTTCGAGACAGCCAACGAGATCCACATCCCGACCGGTCCCACGGTGCGCGTGCGGCTCCGCTCCGCCGACGTCAATCACAGCTTCTGGATACCGCGGCTCGCCGGCAAGTTGGACATGATCCCGGGCCGAACGAATGAATTCTCCATACAGGCCGATTCGTCAGGCACGTATCGCGGACAGTGCGCCGAATACTGCGGACTCCAGCACGCCAGGATGTCGATGCTGGTGATTGCCGAGCCGTC
>JBPCLX010000232.1:0-2703 GCA_051002815.1 Gemmatimonadaceae bacterium | reverse complement strand
CAACGACGCGAAGGGATTCGGCTTCATCACCCCCGAGAACGGCGGCAAGGATTGCTTTGTCCACCACTCGGCCATCAACGGCAGCGGCTTCAAGAGCCTTGCCGAAGGCGAACGTGTCGAGTTCGACGTCGTCGATGGCGCCAAGGGCCCCGCGGCGGAGAACGTCACCAAGGCCGGCTGACCTGACGCAGGAAGGTCTCGACTGAGCAAAACGGGCCGGCATCTTCAGGATGCCGGCCCGTTTTTCGTTTCTTGCCGGCGCGACGGCCACTCGTCATGCGCCACTCGTCAACTCCTCTTCCTAGAAATGCGCCTCGATCCATTTACCGCGCGGCCGCCGCCGCACCACGATTACGGTACCGGCCAGCACCGTGACGAGACTCGCGACGGCCGCATAATGGAACGGTCCAAAGTAGCCGAACAGCCTGTAGATCATGAGCGCCGTGACGTTGAGCAGGATCATGCTAACCACGTACGTCCATCCAGCGCGCCGGTGCCAGCGCGTCCCCTTGCGCCGAATGAGCACTGCGGCGCCTGATGCGAGCGCGGCCACCGCCGTTGCGGTGTGGAACCATCCGAGTGGCGACATACCTACTCTACGTGCGCGCCCCTTCGCGGTTTCTCAGCTCGTTGCTGCTCGCTCACTCTTCACTCGAGGAAGTCCATATCGGGCAGTCGGTTGCGATAAACCGACATTAATCCTGCCTCGCCAGCGAAATCCAATAGCTCCCGAGCAGCCCCCGGCCTTCCATTCGCTCACGATCAAGGGCTGCGCGCTGCCATGCGCGCGAATCGCCTTCATCGATCACAGCCTGCACAGCGAGTAGTCCGGGAACGCGCAGGAGGGCGTAGTCGGCTACCTCGTGATACCATGCCAGCATCCAGCGCAGCTCCTCGTCGGCCTGATCTGCCCGGCACACCGCGTCGAGCGCGTCGAGCGCGGCACGCGCTTCGATTTCCGGAAGCTCGGCGATTCCACTTACTACTGGCGGCTCCACCCCGGAATACCACACCAGAAAAACGGCGCGCTTGAGCGCTTCGGCGGCGCTTGATTCGTCGTCGAGCAGCGCCAGGTACCCCGACAGAATCGCCGGATACTCCGCATACAAACCGGCCCGCTCCAGCGCCCGATCGCGCTCTTCGAGGGTGCCGCTCACCTGTGCTACGATGCTCGCGACGCGCGATTCCCAGGCAGCAAGATCCCGAAGTGTGATCATGCCGCAAAGATACGCGGCACGCCGGGTTCGACGCACCCGCGTTCACGAGGTATCATGAGCGAACCCAATCAAGGCTCATGTCCGAACACGACCAAGTCATGACGAGCGACGCTGCTCCGCGTCCGCTTCCCCTGTTACGCGCGATGGTCGACTCGCTCGACCGCGAACTGCTGCAGCTGGCCGCCCGCCGGATGGCGCTCGTGGGCGAGATCGCGGAGTTCAAGCGCCGCCACGGCGTGCGCATCCGCGATCCGCGTCGCGAGCGCGAGGTGCTGGAAGACCGCTGCCGCCGCGCCGAGGCGCTCGGCCTTCCTCGCGACGAGATCGAATCGATCTTTCGACTGCTGCTTCGTGCCAGCCGGGATCATCAGGCGGCGTTGCGCGCTGACGTGCCTACCGATCTGGAGCCGCGCACCGTAGCGGTCATAGGTGGCAGCGGAAGGATGGGCACCCTGCTCGTAAGGCTGTTCGCCGATCTGGGTCACCGCGTCATCGTAGCCGATCTCGATACAGGGCTTTCGGCCACCGAGGCCGCTGCCGAATCCGACGTCGTGATCGTGAGCGTTCCCATCGACGCGACCGAGGCGGTGATCCGCTCGGTGGGCCCACACGTGCGAGCCGATGGACTGCTCATGGATGTCACCAGTATCAAGACCGCGCCCATTGCCGCCATGCTCGCGTCCACCAGCGCGAGCGTCGTCGGCACACATCCGATGTTCGGACCCGGCGTACACACGCTGCAGGGCCAGCGCGTGGTGCTCTGCCGGGCTCGCGGCGATTCCTGGGCCGATTGGGTCGCCCTGATGCTCGGCGCGCGTGGCCTGACGGTGACGGAGACCACCGCGGAGGCGCACGATCGCGCCATGGCTGTTGTTCAGGTGCTGACTCATGTGCAGACGCAGGTGTTCGGCCTCGCGCTGGCGCGAAGCGGCGTGCCGCTGGCGGAAACGCTGCCCTTCACCTCTCCTGCCTATCTACTGGAGCTGTACGTCGCGGCGCGCCACTTCGCGCAGGAGCCGGCGTTGTATGGCTCGATCGAGATGAGCAACCCGGGCACTGCAACGATCACGGCGGGACTGTCGGAGGCAACGCGCGAGATCGCGAATATTCTCGCCAGCGGCGACCGCGCCCGCTTCGAGGCGATGTTCCACGAAGTGCGCGGCTATTTCGGCACGTTTACCGATGAGGCACTGACCCAATCCGCCTTTCTGATCGACCGTCTGGTCGAGCGCCTCTAATGCCTATCAGATGCAATGGTGTCCGATCGCGAACCGCCCTTGGCCACCCGCGTCCCGCGTCCCGGTTCCCGCGTCCCGCGTCCCTCGACCCCCGACCCTCGTGCCGACTCTCCGACTGACCTTCCCGGGCGCCAGCGGCGCCGAGCTGAGCGCGCGGCTCGAGATGCCGCTCGACGGCGAGCCGATCGCGTTCGCGATCTTCGCGCACTGTTTCACCTGCTCCAAGAATCTCACCGCGACTGTCGCCA
>JBPCLX010000231.1:0-3700 GCA_051002815.1 Gemmatimonadaceae bacterium | reverse complement strand
TCTGTATACTGTTGCGACCTCAATTTCGGGAGCCTCGCATGCGTGGAGCCGAGCGGCCGCAGAGCGCGTTGTTCAGCTATGTCTCTCTGGAGGATCGGATTCCGGCCGACCACCCGTTGCGGGTGATGCGCACTCTGGTCGATCCGGTATTGGCCGAGATGTCGCCACGCTTTGATGCCGTGTACGCGAGTGCCGGCCGGCCGTCGATCCCGCCGGAGCAGCTGCTGCGCGCGCTCCTGTTGCAGGTGCTCTATACGATTCGCAGCGAGCGGCAGCTCATGGAGCAGCTCGACTACAACCTGCTCTTCCGGTGGTTCGTCGGGCTGGGGGTGGATGACGCTATTTGGGTGCCGACGGTGTTCACCAAGAATCGCGACCGGCTGCTGGCGGGGAATCTTGCCGAAGTGTTCTTGGCCGGAGTGCAGCGGCAGGCCGAGATGCGCCAGTTGCTCTCCCACGACCACTTCACGGTGGATGGGACGTTGCTCGAGGCGTGGGCCAGTCACAAGAGCCTGCAGCCGATTGCTCCGGCCGATCACCGGGACGACGACGATGACGCTGGGCCGACGCTGCCGGCGGTGCCGAAGCACCGGCGGAAGTTCCTGGCGGTCAATGACCCGCGGCGGAACGCGGAGGTGGATTTCCGCGGCGTGAGCCGGAGCAACGCCACGCACCGCTCGGTGAGCGATCCTGATGCCCGCCTGGCGCGAAAGGGACGGGGGAAGGAAGCCAAGCTGGCCTATCAAGCGAGTGTCGTGATGGACAATCGCTATGGCCTGATCGCCGGCACCGACGTGCGCTCGCCGAGCGGCACCGCCGAACGCGATGCCGCCGTCGAGATGCTGAGCATGCTGGAGCCCTGCGCACGGCGACGGACGGTGGGCGCCGACAAGGGCTATGATACGTGCGACTTCGTCGCCGACGTCCGCGCGCTGGGCTTCACCCCGCATGTGGCACAGCACATCTCGTCGCGGCACCCCAGCGCGATCGACCGCCGCACGACGCGCCAGCCCGGCTACGCGATCAGCCAGCGGATCCGCAAACGCATCGAGGAGGCGTTTGGCTGGGGGAAGGTCGTCGGGATGCTGCGAAAGCTGAAGCATCGTGGTCAGGCCAAAGTCGACTGGCTCTTCACCTTCACGAACGCGGTGTACAACCTGGTGCGGATGCGGACACTGATCCGGGCCGGAGTCTGTGCTCGCTAGGCAGGGCGGTCTCACCAGCACTCGCGTACACCGCGAAGTGACGGCCGATCGAGCTACCACCCGCTACATGCACCAAGAAAGCACCTCTTGAATCACCAATTTTTCCGCAACCTGTTAGAAGTAAACGGCGCAACCGCCGAGCGCCTAACGTTTCCCATTTCCCGCTTCCCGCTTCTCGCTTCCCGCTTCTCGCTTCCCTACCCCTCGTACGCGAACCCGCCCGTCACTCGCGTGAGGGTTCTCGCCGACGGATCCAGCCGCAGGATCACCAGCGACCCGACGCGCCTGCCGTATCCGCGAGCCACGATGTCGTCAATACCATCGCCGTCGGCATCCAGCACGTGAAGCATCTCGTGCGCGCGGAACCGGTAGTCGTTCACCGAAAGCGGTGTCACACTCTCGTCGTCGTTGATGAGCACCGCGCGCTCGCGGGTCAGCAGGTCGCCTCCGCTCCGAAGCGCGACCATCAGGATCACGCGCGCCGAGCCGAAGCAACCGGTGAGCTGGGAGGCGATCGCCCGTGGTGTGGTGCGATACTGGGGCGCAGCAGAGGCGGTGACCGCCAGCAGAACGCCGCGCAGACTGTCGAGCACGCTGGAAATCCGGGGCTCGAGCTGGCTCGTTATACCGGGGTCGGCGCACGTCCTGCTCTGTGCCGTGTCGCGAGCGAGCGGATAGCGGTATGCCGCGGCGGCGAACGGTACGTCGTTCCCGCGCGGTTCCCTGGCCCGCTGGTCGGCGAGCACGGCAAGAGATTCCGCCGCCGGCGGCAGGGCGACGTTTGCCGTTATGCGGCCGCTCCACACGCTGAACCCGCTGATCGTCGTACGCGCGGCCCCCCACGGACCGTATACGTGCAGCGTGTCACCGAGTCGCACCGGAGCGCGCGCGGCCGCTGCCTCGCGAAAAGCCGCCATGCGCTGGTCAGTGTCGAGCGAGGCATCCACGCGGCCGACATCGACCAGCCAGCGCCCGCCCCGGGTCGCCGCGGTGAGCACCGTCGTGTTCTTCGCCACGAACGTCATGCGTCGCGCGATCGAATCGGCCAGCGGAGAGAGCCGCAGCGCGCGCGCCGAGCGCGGCGCTGCCGGCACTGCATCAGAGCTGTCGAGGGCAACCTGTGCCTCGCCCACACCGACGGTATCGGCGCGCGATACCGCCGGCTGATCGGCGGCGGCGCAGGAAAGTTGCAGAAGGCAAAGAGCCGCGGGCAGCACGTAACGCACGAGCATTGGAAAAAAAAGGTTCGGTTCTGCTGAGCCAGCCGATGCAAAGTGAATGCTATCACCGTGACGTCCGTCACGCACCGTTCCAATCGCTTGCCTTTGCGCATTTTGCTCGTCACCTTCTCGACCCATTCGATTGACCACGATCTCGAGAGGAGAAGTCAAATGGCGGTTCTCGAGCACGACGGATCGGCTATCCACCTCGGCGCGGATACGACGATCGGCAGCGGAACGCAGGCCGCTCCGCGCATTCAGGGAAAGGACCTCTCGGCGCGCCACTTCGTGGTTCGCGTCGATCCGGCAGGAGCGGCATTGGTTGCGCCCAGCGGCGAATCGTGCGTCGTCACCGTCGACGGAATGCAGGTTCCGCGGTCAGGCACGCCCCTGCGCGATGGCGCGGTCATCGCCGCCGGGCAGGCGGTTTTCGTCTATGGCGCGGGGGAGCAGGCTCCTCGGGTCAGGCCAGCCTCGGCGAGCGGAGGCTATCTGATCGACACGACATCGCGACGCGCCTATCAATTATCGCGCAGAACGGTGCAGATCGGACGCGATTCCGGCGCCGGCATCGTGCTCAAGGACCCCACCGTGTCGCGATTCCACGCCGACGTGCGCAGCGAGGCGGGGGGCTACGTGCTCTATTCGTCAGGTGCGACCGGCGCCTTCGTGAATGAGGAGGAGGTTGCCAGGCCTCGGCTGCTGCAGAACGGCGATGAGGTGCGCATCGGGCGCATAACGCTTGCGTTCACTACCGTTGCACCGCCGGGCATGAAACTTCACACGCCGGGCGGCGCCGAAGAGTCGGCGATGACGCGTCGTTCCACTCAGCTCGACATGCGCGCCTACCGTGAAGACAACGGCGGTGGATCTCGTTGGTCTTCCACCCCCGTTATGCTGGGCTTAGTCGCGCTTCTGCTGGCGGCGATCGCGTTTCTGCTGCTGAGGTAGGGCGTTGCGGATGCCTGACGCAGGGTATTCCGGTACGCCGCTTCCCAGGAAGCTCGGAATGGCGCCCGGGACGACGGTCGCGCGGGTCGGCGCGCCCGCCGGTTTCGCGAAGACGCTCGGCGCTCCGGCGGACGTGACCTTGCGGCATGACGCCCGCGGCCGGTGGGACCTGCTCATACTCTTCGTCACCGCTCGGTCCGAGCTCGCAAGACGCCTCCCGGCCATCGTCAACCGGCTCGAGAAGCGGTCGTTCTGGATCGCGTGGCCCAAGAAGGCCTCCGGCGTGCAGACCGACCTCAGCGAAGATGTCCTTCGAGAGCTCGC
>JBPCLX010000230.1:0-3958 GCA_051002815.1 Gemmatimonadaceae bacterium | reverse complement strand
GTCCTGAGCCGCGGCGGGTTATCGGCCCAGGAGCGCGACCTCGTCACCTACCAGATCACGATCGAGAACCTGAAGGGCGGGCAGCCGTTCTCGCCCGGTGTGATCGCCACCCACACGAAGCAGGTGGATGTATGGGGGGTCGGCAGCCGCCCGTCGCCCCTGATCATCAACATCGCGGAGAACGGCCTCGTGGATGCGGGCCTGACCGCTGCGCACTTCGCGGACCTGCGTGCGCGGCCGGGCGTTTTCGATGTCGTCATGACCGCGCCGACGGATGACCACACACCCCCAATCGTGGACGGCGCGCCGGACCCGCCGAGCGTGCGCACCTACACCATCGAAGCGGCAGCGAACGCCAACCACCTGTCGGTCGCGGTGATGATCATCTGCACCAACGATGGCTTCACGGGTGTGAGCAGCGTACGGCTGCCGGGCGGGTTCAAGCCGGTGACCTTCGCGACAGTCGCCTACGACGCGGGCACGGAGACGAACACCGAGCAGTACACGGACATCGTCGATCCCTGTCAGCTACTCGGGCCGGACCCGGGCCCGCCGGCCGTGCCTAATGGCAACAACAACAATCTGCCGGAAGATGGCGGCGTGATCAGGCATCACGCCGGAATCCAGGGTGTCGCCGTGGACGTCGGGCTCGACCCATCGCTCCACAACTGGACTGCGCCGGTCGCTCGCATCACGGTGCAGCGCGTCAAGTAGTCGTTCACTGTCAGCTACACTTCGAAAACGGGGGCTCCGTGCGGAGCCCCCGTTTGTGGATCGTGATGCGGTCGTCGAGGGTCACCACGCGCAGGTAGCGCCCCCCCAGCTCAGTACGGCGGCCCAGAATCGCCAGCGGTTCTCCTCCTGGCGCTCGACCCGGACGGGCTGCTCAAGCACGCGGATGCACCACTCACGCTGCAGGTAGGGCCGCTTCCGCAGGACCGCCTGCTCGAAGTAGGTGGTGAATCGGAACTCGGGCATTCCGAAAGACAACCCCGCCCGGCAACTCGTGCCGTCAGGTGCATCGCCGGGTCAGACGGCCGTCGATTGTGATGTTGACGCGATTTCGCAACTGGCAAATGGCGGCCCGTAAAACTGCGCCGCTTGCCGGCGGGATGAGGCCACTGGGCAGCCTCAGCACCGGCGAGTAGTGGTCGGACCGTATCCCGGTGCGCGCGACAACCAGTGAAGCGTGTTGAACAGCAGTTGCAGGTTGTACGAGGCCTGCGGGCTGTTCATACCGACCAGCTCACCCTTCGCGCCGGTTAACTGGGCGGCGAACATGGCAGCTTCGCCGAACACTGCTAGGCGTCCACGCCCGGGCTCGACCGTTGCGCCCTGGAGCCAGCCTTCCACCGGGACACGCGGCGTCGCATCCGTAAATTGCCAGGCGCGCTCTGGCTGATACGAAACTACGCCGTGTCCCAAGACTAGCAGCGGGGAGATGCAGCGTGCGCTCTCCAGCGCACGAAAGGCTGATCCGGAGACGAAGGTAACCGCGTGCTCGACGCGCTCGCCTGGGCGCCGGCCGTCGGTGACCGGATGCGAGGGCAAGCTCGCATCAGCGCGGTGGAACACCAGCGGGTCCCAAGCCTGCCACACGATCGCAAAGCCGTTCAGGAACTCGATACCGAAGACCCGCGCCAGCGCGTCCATCGCGCCTGGAAACGGCATATGGTCGGCGATGAGTAGCAACGAGCCGCCGCGTTCCACCCACTGGCGGACTGTCTCGATTTCGTCCGTCGTGAACGCCGGCGAGGTTGGCAGGCTCCGTTCCTTGTCCTCGCGGCTAGCGACGGCGTTCACAATGACGAGCACATCTGCACCAGCAAGCGCCTCCGCGCTGAAGCGCTCTTCGAGACCGCGCACGCGGTAGCCGTCGCCACGCAGCAGACGGGCGAATTGCTCGAATTGCTCTGCGCCGGCGTGGAAGTTGTGATGCGCTCGGTCCACCAGCACCAGCGGTCGCTCGCCGGCGGGATATTCCGGCTGCACGATGGTAGGGTGAAACGCAGGGTCGACACGTTCCTGCGCGCACATGGGCGGAGGCGCGAGAATGAGCGCGCTTGCCACAACGCCGGTGGAGAGCCAATGCAACGATTTCCAGAACGCTTCCTCGATCGCACGGCACGAGCGCGGATTTCGCTCGCGGCCCTGCTCGTCGCATTCCCGGTGGTCCTCGGCGCACAGCGCCAGGCGGCGCCGCCCCCGCCAGTTGCATCCGCGCGAGCGGCGGTCGATGCGGGGAGGCTCGCGAGGATCGACACCCTCCTTAATCAGTACGTGGACTCCAATCGCATCGGCGGCGCAGTGGCGCTCGTCCTTCGTGATGGACGCGTCGTCTACGAGCGGGCGGTCGGCTGGTCGGACCGCGAGTCGAGCCGGCGGATGACGCCCGATGGAATCTTCCGGATCGCATCGCAGTCCAAGGCGATTACCAGCGTCGCGATCCTCATGCTCGTCGAGGAGGGGCGAATCGGGCTCGGGGATCCGGTGAGCCGCTACATTCCGGCCTTCGCTGGAACGACCGTCATCTCCCGCGCCGACAGCGGACGCACGACGGCGCCAGCGAGGCGCCCGATCAACATCAGGGACCTGCTCACGCATACGGCCGGCATCTCATACGGAACCGACCAGATGCTCGCCCCCAGGTACGCAGCGAAGGGACTTGGGCCCGCGGCGGGATTCGGCTGGTACACGGCCGACAAGAACGAGCCGATCTGCACGACGATGGATACTCTCGGAACGCTCCCGTTCGCGGCGCAGCCCGGCGAGGGATTCACCTACGGCTACGCCACCGACATCCTCGGCTGCGTCGTCGAGCGCGTGTCCGGTGTCACGCTCGATGCGTTCATCCGGACGCGGATCACCGGTCCGCTGAAGATGACGGACACGCACTTCTTCCTCCCTCCGGCGAAGTGCTCGCGACTCGCTACCGTGTATGCGAACGAGAACAGCGGCGGCATCGCCCGGGCGCCTGATGGCCCGCGCGGGCAGGGAGATTACGTCGAGGGAGCCCGCACGAGCTTCTCGGGCGGCGCAGGAATGCTCTCGACCGCGCGCGACTACGCGCGCTTCCTCCAGATGCTTCTCAATCGCGGTGAGCTCGACGGGGTGCGCATCCTCTCGCCTCGAATGGTGGACCTGATGACTACCGATCAGATCGGAACGCTGTATTCGCCGGCGGGAATGGGGTTCGGGCTCGGCTTCGAGGTCACCGAAACCCTGGGCGCGAGCGGGCTGACGTCGCCGGGCACGTTCGGCTGGGGCGGCGCATACGGCAGCACCTACAAGGTCGATCCCGTGGAGCGGCTCGTGATGGTCTTCATGCTGAACCAGATCCCGAACAGGAGCGACATTGCGTCGAAGTTCTCGACGCTCGTGTACCAGGCGCTGACGGATGTGAAGCCGCCGAAATGGGACTAGCGCGAGGGACGCAGCCTGCAGCCGCCAGCCGCTCACGGCCAGCCCTCAGCCGCCGGCCGGCCACACCCTATCTGCCCGTGACGGGCAGTCGCGTGGTACTCGTTAAGTACAGCCACGCGCTTGATCTGGGATTCTGATCATGCGGTGCTCACCGACCGCTCGTTTACGAATCCGTGCCTGCCGCGGAGCAGCCCTCCCATGACGCTGCTCAAGTACATGCACCGGTCCGGGTGGTAACGCCACCGGAGCATCTTTATCTCCCATCACCAGAGAACGGCCATGACCAATGTGCTAGAGCCCACCACCGTACAGACGCTCCGCGACCGCATCCAGGGCGAAGTGCTGCTCCCGACGGACCCCGGCTACGAGGAGGCCCGCGCGGTCTGGAACAAGCGGTTCGATCCGCGCCCCGGAGCGGTCGTTCGTTGCCGGAGCACGGACGACGTGGTTGCAGCTCTTGGGTTCGCCCGCGACCACCGCCTTCCGCTTTCGGTCAAGAGCGGCGGACACAGCTATGCCGGGCACGCGGTGGCGG
>JBPCLX010000229.1:0-8774 GCA_051002815.1 Gemmatimonadaceae bacterium | reverse complement strand
TTGGCGGAGCGGCTGAATGTTTTTCCGGGCGACAGCCTGACATTGATATCCGCGGCCGGAGCGCAATTGAATGCGGTAACGGGCACACCCGTCCCGCGGTATTATCGGTACGAGGTAACGGCATGGTTCGAGACGGGCATGTACGAGTACGACAACGCCTATTTGTACATGCCAATCGGTGAAGCGCAGACGTTCGCCGCATTGGACGACGCTGTGACGGGAGTCGAAGCCAGAGCCGCTGATCGCTTCAAAGCGGATGCGGTGGCCGAAGCGCTGCGCGCTTCGCTGGTTTCCTACCGCGTGGTGGACTGGCAGGAGCAGAATTCCGGGTTGTACCAGGCCCTGAAGCTGGAGAAGCTGGTGATGGGAGTGATCCTGTTGTTGATCGTGATCGTTGCCGCGTTCAACATCGTCAGCAGCCTGACGATGGTCGTTCGCGACAAGACCCGGGAGATCGGAATCCTCAAGGCGATGGGTATGCCGGCGCGGTCGATCCGGAGGATCTTCCTGGCGCAGGGGACGGTCATTGGAATGGTCGGTACTCTCATTGGCGCGGTGCTGGGGCTGGGTACGGCCATCGTCATCGACCGTTACAAGCTCATCACGCTCGACGCCTCGGTCTATCTGATAGACCATCTACCGATCCAGATCGAGTTCTGGGACGTACTATGGATCATCCTGGCGAGCATCATGATAGCGGTCCTGGCAACGATGTATCCGTCGCTGCAGGCGGCGCGGCTTTACCCGGTGGAGGCGATTCGGGACGAGTGATGGTCATCGAGGCGCACGGAGTCGTTAAGACCTATCGCGGTGGCGATGGCAGCACCCTGTCGGTGTTGAGCGGGGTGGACCTGGCCGTGCGCCGCGGCGAGATGGTTGCGATCGTCGGCGCGAGCGGCAGCGGCAAGAGCACGCTGCTCCACGTGCTCGGCGCACTCGATCGACCCACGTCAGGCTATGTCGTGGTCGGCGGGGAACCGCTGCACGCCATGACCGAAGACGAGTTAGCGGCCGTGCGCAACCGCAAGATCGGGTTCGTGTTTCAGTTTCATCATCTGCTGCGAGAGTTCTCGGTTCTCGAAAACGTCATGATGCCCATGCGCATCGGGGGGCGCGACGAGCGCACGGCGCGCTCGCGCGCCGAGGAGCTGATAGCGGCAGTGGGATTGAGCGGGCGCCTTACGCATCGTCCCACCGAGCTCTCGGGGGGCGAGCAGCAGCGCACCGCGGTGGCGCGTGCCCTTGCGTTAGACCCTTCGGTGGTTCTGGCAGATGAGCCGTCGGGCAACCTCGATCACCTGAACGCCGAGCGCTTGCACGAACTGTTCGTTCGACTGGTTCGCGAGCTCGAGGTGTCGATGGTGGTCGTTACTCATAACCGCTCGCTCGCCTCGCGAGCCGATCGTGTGCTTCTGATGGAAGATGGCCGGCTGCGCGAGACCGACGTGCACGAGGGGGTGACCTGATGCTGTGCGATCACTGCAAGGAGCGCGACGCGGTGATTCAGGTCATGCAGATCGTGGACAAGGGTCCCGTGAAGCACAACCTTTGCGAGCGGTGCGCGGCGGAAAAGGGGTTCGAAACCACCGTCAGCGCACCCAAGTCGTCGCTGGTCGAGTTCCTGATGCCCATGCAGAAGGCACTGGCGACGTCTCCCTCGGAGGTCGGCCGGTGCAGTTCGTGCGGCTCGACCTTGCGCGACTTTCAGCGCACCGGGCGCCTTGGTTGCGCGCATTGCTACGCTTCTTTCGAGACGAGTCTGCGCGACCTGCTGCGCAGGGTGCACGGGAACCATCGGCATGTCGGCAAGCGTTACGTAACACCAGAGGAAGCCCCCGAGCACGCAACGGTGGGGTTGATCGATTTGCGCGACCGATTGCGCCGGGCCGTGGAGAACGAGCAGTTCGAGTTGGCGGCGGAGTTGCGCGACCGTATTCGGGTGCTGGAATGACGATCGATCTGTCGCTGCTTCCCGATGGCGGGGTAAGCTGGCTCGATGCGTCGGGTGAGAACTCGGATATCGTGATTTCGACCCGAATCCGGTTGGCACGAAACGTTGCGGGATATCCGTTCGCCGGGAGGGCGCGGGATGGCGAGCGACTGCGTATTCTGGCCTCGGTGCGTGAGGCGGTACACGAGGCGCCGGCAATGCGCGACATGCAGCTGGTGCGCGTAGATGAGTTGGAGGGGGAAGACCGCCGGCTGCTGCACGAGCGTCATCTGGTGAGCAAGGAGCTTGCAGGGCTTGACCCGCAGCACCCGGTCAGGAGCGGGGCAGCGGTGTTTCTCGGCGACGGGTTGGGCGTCATGGTAAATGAAGAGGACCACCTTCGCGTCCAGGCCATGCGCTCGGGTTTCAGTCTGGCGGCAGCCTTCGCGGCGGTAGAGCAGGCGGATTCGGAGTTGGGAACGCGGGTGCCATTTGCCTATCACGACGAGTTCGGATTTCTCACGTCGTGCCCGACGAACACCGGGACCGGGATGCGGGCCTCGGTACTGATCCACCTGCCGGGTCTCGTGCTCACGAAGGAGATCTCGAAGGTGCTCGCGGGGCTACAGCATGTAGGGCTGACCTACCGCGGGTTGTACGGAGAAGGGAGTGAAGTGGTAGGAAATTTTTTCCAGATTTCCAACCAGACCACGCTCGGACGATCCGAGGAGGAGCTGCTCGAGGATCTGTCCCGGGTGATCCGGCTGCTGATTCAGCGAGAAGAAGAAGCGCGCAGGGTCTTGCTGCGCGACGCGGGATATATTATCGAGGATAAGCTCTGGCGAGCGTACGGCACCCTTCGCTATGCCCGCAGCCTCTCGTTCGACGAGGCGATGAATTTCCTCAGCGGCGTACGTTTGGCGGTGGGACTGAAACTGATGGCTGGCCTGAGTGTATATACCCTCAACAAGCTCCTGATTTTTTCCCAGTCCGCGCATCTGTCACACGCCGAGGGTCGTGCGCTCAGTGAGAGCGAGTCGAATATCGTGCGTGCGCGGTTTGTGCGTGAGGCACTAGCGGCAGAGTCGGGAACGGCGGGCTAGCCGCAGGTTTTCCGGCGCCAGGATCGAGGGGACGTATGAACGGCTACAACTTCACCGAGCGGGTTCGAAAAGTCCTTGCGATGGCTCGCGAGGAAGCAGCCCGCTTGCACCACGAATACGTGGGGACCGAACACATTCTCCTCGGATTGATCCGGGAGGGAGAAGGTGTGGCCGCCGCCGTGCTGCAAAACCTTTCCATCGACCTCGACGAGATTCAGCAGAAGATCGAGGAGCAGGTGAAGAAGGGGAAGGCGACACAGGCTACCGGCCCGGATCTCCCCTATACTTCGCGAGCGAAGAAGGTTCTGGAACTCGCAATGAGCGAGGCGCGCGAGCTCAATCATTCGTACGTGGGAACGGAGCATCTCCTCCTCGGGCTGTTGCGCGAGGAGAAGGGGATTGCCGCCCAGGTACTTACCGACATCGGCGTAAATCTGGAAACCGCGCGCACTGAGACGCTGCGGCTGCTCGGCACGGAGATGCCGCAGCCTGGTGCCAGTTCGCAGCCGGGAAGCCAGCCGACGCCGGCTGTCCAGAAGGGCGAGAAAAAGAGCAAGACCCCCGCGCTGGATCATTTCTGCCGTGACCTCACGCAGCTGGCGGGGGAGGAGCAGCTCGATCCGACCATTGGACGCGCCAAGGAGATCCAGCGCGTGATGGAGGTGCTGACGCGCCGCAAGAAGAACAACCCTGTGTTGATCGGCGAGCCTGGCGTCGGCAAGACTGCCATCGTCGAGGGTTTGGCGCAGCTGATCGCAAATGGCGAATGCCCGGAATCACTCCGCGACAATCGCGTGCTGGCGCTGGACATGGCAGCGGTCATCGCCGGCACCAAGTATCGCGGACAGTTCGAGGAGCGGCTCAAGGCTGTGATGAACGAGATTGCGCAGAACAAGAACGTGATTTTGTTCATCGACGAGCTGCACACGCTGGTCGGTGCGGGCGCGGCAGAGGGGGCAATCGATGCCTCCAACATGCTGAAGCCGGCGCTGGCGCGGGGCGAACTGCAGTGCGTGGGCGCGAGCACGCTCAACGAGTACCGCAAGTACATCGAGAAGGACGGCGCGCTGGAGCGCCGCTTCCAGACCGTCATCGTCGATCCGCCGTCGGTGGATGAGACGGTGGAGATTCTCAAGGGACTTCGCAAGCGTTACGAGGATCATCACCACGTGACGATTCCCGACGTTACGCTGGCGATCGCCGCCAAGCTTTCCGAGCGCTACATCACCGACCGGTTCCTGCCTGACAAGGCGATCGACGTGATCGACGAGGCGGGTGCGCGGGCGCGCCTCGCCGCGCAGGCGCCTCCGCCCGAGGTGGCGGCGCTCAAGTTGAATCTCGAGGAGGTCAGCGCGGAGAAGGAGACGGCCGTGCGCGACCAGAACTTCGAGCGCGCCGCATCGCTTCGCGACAAGGAGCGGGAGATTCAGGGCGAGATCCGCCGCAAGCAGGAGGAGTGGGAAAAGCACCGGCAGTCGTTCCGTCCGGCGTTAGGCGAGGAGGAGATTTCCTTCATCGTCAGCCGGTGGACGGGCATTCCGGTCACCAGGCTCCAGGAAGCCGAGAGCACGCGTCTGCTGCGCATGGAAGACGAGTTGCACGAGAGCGTCGTCGGCCAGGACGACGCCATCAAGGCGCTGGCGCGGTCGATCCGCCGCAGTCGGGCGGGACTCAAGGATCCCGACCGGCCGATCGGCTCGTTCGTGTTCTGCGGCCCGACCGGTGTGGGCAAGACCGAGCTCGCTCGCTCCCTGGCCAAGTTCCTGTTCGCCGATCAGTCAGCGCTCATTCGCGTCGACATGAGCGAGTACATGGAGAAGTTCTCCGTCTCGCGGCTGATCGGCGCACCGCCGGGATACGTGGGCTACGAGGATTCGGGCACGCTCACCAAAGCCGTCAGGCGCAAGCCGTACAGCGTCGTGCTGCTCGACGAGATCGAGAAGGCGCATCCCGACGTATTCAACATCCTGTTGCAGGTGCTCGATGAGGGACACCTGACAGACAATTACGGCCGCGTGATCGACTTCAAGAACACGGTCGTGATCATGACGTCGAACGTGGGGGCGCGCGACATCACCAAGGGCAAGGGACTCGGCTTCACCACGCCTGACGAGTCGGAATCGTTCGAGCGGATGGCGGAGAAGGTGAAGGAGGAACTCCAACGGGTGTTCAATCCCGAGTTCCTGAACCGGCTGGATGATGTCATCGTGTTCCACCCGCTCACGCGCGCGCACATCGCGCAGATCGTTTCGATTCTTCTCAAGGACGTACAGAAGCGGCTGGTGGACGAGGAGCTCACGCTGCGGCTCACCGAGTCCGCGGTGGAATTCCTGAGCTCGCAGGGGTTCGACGAGAAGTATGGTGCGCGGCCGCTCAAGAGGTCGATCCAGCGGTTCATCGAGGATCCGCTTTCGGAAAAGATCCTGACGGGCGAGTTCGCCAAGGGCGACGAAATCGAGGTCGACGCATCGGCCGACAAGACCCGGCTGGAGTTCCGGGTTCCGGCTCGCATTACCCCGTAATCGGAGCTGGGTCTCACGAGCAGTGGCCGGGAGGAGCCTGCGGCTCCTTCCGGCCACTCGTGTGTATATTACCCCCATGTTTCGATCTCTCGCCGTAGCCGCGGCCCTGCTCGCGGCGGCGCTCGTAGTACCCGCTAGTTCGGCTGCCCAACAAGGCGCGCCTGGCGTCTGCGCTTATCCCGACTCCCTCGTGGTACGTGGCAACAGCCGCGTGTCCGACGCATCCATACGCTCCGACGTAGCGCTCCAGCCTGGCGACACCCTGAATTTTGTAGCGATTCGGCGGGCGATTCGCGCCCTCTACGAGACCGGGCAGTTCGACGACGTGCAAATCGGCTGCGAGGTCGGCGCTGATACCAGCTCGGCCAGCCTGGTGATTTCCGTCAAGGAGCGCCTCGTCCTGGCTGATGTCGGGGTCGAAGGGGTGGAAAAGCTCAGCAGGCGAAGCGTCCAGGATCGCGTCGACCTGCTCGTGGGGCGTCCCATCGAGCCAGCCGCGGTCGCGCGGGTCGTGCAGCGGATCGATTCGCTTTACGAGGCCGATGGCTACTATCTGGCGCGCGTGACGGCGGATACGTCCATGACCGGCGAGCGGGCCAAGCTCACCTTCCGCGTGGATGAAGGGAGGCGGCTGGCGGTCTCGGGGATGGAGGTCGTCGGCAACGAGCGGCTGTCGGCCAAACGGGTGGTCTCCGCGATGGAGACGCGCCCGGAGGGCTTCTGGTGGTTCCGTCGTGGCGAGTTCGACGAGGATGCGTTCGCGACCGATCTGGGCGCACGTATTCCGGACCTCTACGCAAACGAGGGTTTCATCGATTTCCAGATTCTGAGTGACACTCTGATCGTCGACCGCGAGCGCGGCAAGGCGCTCGCGCGGATAACGGTCGATGAAGGACAGCGCTACCGGGTCGGCGATTTCGAGGTGACGGGCAACCGGAGGTTCAACGCCGAAGAAATCGAGCGGTTCTTTCCGTTCGAGGAGCGCACCCCGTCGCTTACGGAGCGCATGCGCGGCCTTGTCGGTGCCGGTCCCGATGAATACGAGGGCGTTTTCAGCCAGGCTGAGTGGGAGGGGGCGACCCAGCGGCTGAGCACAGCCTACTATAACGAGGGGTACATTCGGGCGCAGATCAATCCGGTCGTCGAGCGCAGCGTCGGTGCCGATTCGGTGCCAAAGGTCAACCTGCGCTGGGAGATTTTCGAGGGCCAGCCGGCGATCGTGAACAAGGTGGTGATTGCCGGCAACGACTACACGACCGAAGCCTGCATTCGCGATCAGATTTTCGTGCTGCCCGGCGACGTGTTCAACTACGACCGCCTTATCCGCAGCTATCAGAACATCCAGAATCTCGGCTTTTTCGAGGCTCCGCTGCCGCCGCCGGACACTCGTCCGGCGAACGAGAAGGGCGACGTCGACATCGTCTTCAACGTGAAGGAGAAACGCACCGGCAGCATCAATTTCGGTGCATCGATGGGGCAGGGCACCGGAGTCGGCGGATTCCTCGGCCTCGATCAACCTAACGTTTTTGGCCAGTGCAAGCGTGTTTCGCTCAATTGGCAGTTCGGCCGCTACATCAACGATTTTCAGCTCTCCTATCAGGATCCGTCGATCCGGCAGTCGCGAATCTCCGGGACGACGTCGCTGTACCACACGCAGTCGCGATATACGATCGCCGACCTTGGCCGCCAGACTCGTATCGGCGGTTCGCTGCAGTTCGGGTTCCCGGTGCCGTGGTCTCGCTTCACGAGGTTGTTCGTGTCGTACGGCGCGGAACGAGTCAAGGCGGGCGGCGGCCTGTTCGAGCGCGATACTTCCCGGCTGGTGGTCCAGAACGGCTTCCGGTCGACGTTAGGGCTGACGGCGACGCACGATACGCGTATCGACCTGCCGTTCGCCTCATCAGGGGGCCTGCAGACGGTGAGTGCGCAGTTCAATGGCGGGCCGCTGGGCGGTGATGCGGATTTCTCCAGGTATACCGGGGAGTTCCGTGCCTACGCTCCGCTGGCGCAGTTCGGCGGCGAGCGGCCCGGGTCGCAGCCGGCCAAGATCGTCTTCGGCCTCACCGCCCGCGGTGGCGCCGTATTCGGCGATGTCGGACCGTTCCTCTTCTCGCAGAAATTCGCCCTGGGCGGCACGCAGTTCGGCGAGATGCTGCGCGGCTACGACGAGTTCTCGATCACTCCGCAGGGGTACGTACTGGGCACGAGCAACTTCAGCGCCCGGCGCGAATCGTTCGGAAGTGCGTACTTCACGACGACTGCCGAGGTGGGGCTGCGGCTGAACCAACAGTTCTACGCGAACGTTTTCTTCGACGCGGGTAACATCTGGGACCGCCCTAGCGAATTCGACCCCACGCGGCTGTTCCGCGGAGCGGGAGTCGGAGTGGCGCTGATCACCCCACTTGGGCCGTTGGGCCTCGATTGGGCCTACGGCTTCGACCGCCTCGATGCGGCTGGACGCCCGGATCCGAAGTGGCAACTCCACTTCCGTCTGGGCAACATCTTCTAACGGGAGTTTGCAATGAGGTTCCTCATCGGTATGGCGGCAGTGCTCGCGCTGCTCATCACCGGAACATCGAGCGCCGCGGCGCAGCAGAAGTTCGCCTACGTCAATTCGCAAACGCTTCTCCAGCAGGCGCCTGGGCGCGCCGAGGCCGAAGCGCAGTTTCAACGCGAGCTGCAGACTTACCAGGTCGAAGTCAAGCGCATGGGCGACTCGATGAAGGTGATGGTAGAAGGCTACGAGAAGGAGCAGCTTCTAATGAGCCCGGCAGCCAAGGAAGCGAAGCAGCGTGAGCTTGCCGGTAAGGAGCAGGAGTACCAGCAACGCACCGCCGAGTTGGAGCGTAAGGCGGCTGCACGGGAAGACGAGTTGACACGCCCCATCCTCGAGAGCATTCGGCGGGCGATCGAGGCGGTGAGGGCCGAGGATGGGTATGCGTTCATCTTCGACGTCGCTTCCAACGGCGCGGTGGTGGCCGTGGACAAGAACCTCGAGGTAACCAACGACGTCCTGGCCAAGCTGCGGTCCACTGCTTCCGCACCTCCCGCCGCGCCAGCCGGACCGGTGGCGAAGCCCGCGGGTGCATCTTCATCTCCAACGAGAAACCCGCCCACCAACCGTTGAGCCCGACTTCAGCTGAGCGTGCCGGCGGTGGGGGGGGGCTCTCCCCCCCCGCCGATGCCACCGCGAAAACCCTCTCCAGCGAAATGGGGGGG